>CANHVD010000255.1 GCA_947463775.1 Planctomycetaceae bacterium
AACGACCTTTGACGATGGCTAAAGGGTCGATTGTTCGGCACCGGAGTACTCAATGGAATGGGGAATGCAATGTCGACAGTGCGTCCATCGCGATGAGGGAGATCTCTGACTCCGCAGACGCGTTATTGCTGTTCGACTCCTTTGCAGTAAACCGGAAACAAAATGAACCAACGGCTCATTGATGCGCCGCACACGACGCTGTCGCCCGTTGTGGACCGTCCGAAGCAGTCGCTGCGTCGGTCGCCGTTTCCGCGTGATCTTGAGCTCGCGCGAAAAGAGCAACAAGGTTCACCTGTCGCCGTTACAGCCTCAGCGTCGGAAGCTGTGACGAAAGTCCAGCATGTTCCTATGCTGGATGCATGGCGCGGAACAGCGCTGGTTTTATTGTTCATCGGGCATTTCTTTCCGATTTATCGATGGGACTGCGGAGCTTTGGGGGTTGAGCTCTTCTTTGTGCTGAGCGGTTTCCTGATGGGGCAAATCCTGTTTGTCAGGAAGACTCCACTGAAGACATTCTACCAGCGGCGCATCTCCCGAATTCTGCCGGCCGCGTATGTCTTTCTATTCGCGATGCTGGGCTGGCAGTTGCTTGTCACGCGAGAGGTGGCAACTCCGCTGTCGTCGATCTCCGCCTGCTTTCTTTTTTATGTCAACTACCTTGTGGCCTGGAACCCGCAGCTTGAGCTGGGACTGCCTGTCGGCCATTTCTGGTCATTGTGTGTGGAAGAGCACTGCTACATCTATCTGTCACTGCTCAGCGTTTTCCATCGGAAACTTGGCATTCGGCCTCTCTGGCTGATTGGCGGTTCTATCCTGTTATGCTTTATGTCAGCGACTTTGGTCGGCCGTGAAACGAACTGGGATTACTATCAGGTTTATTGGCGGAGTGATTGTCGGGCCGCTTCAATTCTGATGGGGGCCGCAGCGGCCTGCCTGGCGTCTCTTGAAGTCGGTGGCCGAAAGTCGTACATGGGAGTTCCCACAATCGGATGGGGATTGCTGGCAATCTGCTGGGCCATTTATTTCCGACTGCAATCCATGCCGGAGTTCACAAAATACTCCGCCGGGTCCGCTTTGCTTGCTGCAGGTTTGTTGCTGATTGTTCAGCATGCAAAAGGGAAACTCTGGTCCTTCCCGCCGCTGATCTGGATCGGCACCGCTTCGTTCTCGCTCTATCTGTGGCAGCAACCGTTCTACATTGCTGTACACAAAGGGCAGATGAATGCTGCCTATGGCGTCGTTGGCTCAATCATTGCCGGACTGGCTTCTTATTTCCTGATCGAGAAGCCCACGCGTAAATGGATCAATCAACGGTGGCAGTGAGAGACCCTGTCGTGGCAGGCAATCTTCCATCGAGCGGCGAGATGATTAAGCCCCTGGATTAAAGTTCTTCGCCGCCAGAGACATTAATGATTTCGCCAGTGATGAAATTCGCATCCAGCAGGAAGTTGATCGAATTGACCAATTCCTGAGGCGACCCGGTTCGGCGGAGAGGAATCGAAGAGATGGCTCGCTGTTCGTGCCAGTTGCGGCGATCTTCGGGAGGCAGGATGGCTCCTGGGGCAATCCCGTTGACCTGAATCAATGGGGCGAGTTGCAACGCGAGCGACTTGGTGACACTGCTTAACGCGGCTTTGGTTGCGGTATAAACAAAGTGATCAGCTCCGGGGCGTTGTGCCCGCCAGTCGAGAATGTTTATAATGTGCCCGCGCTGACCTTCGCCGAGCTGACGAATAAACTGTTGAGCCAGAAAGATCGGGGCCAGCAAATTCACCGACAAGTGCACGTTGCAATGATACGTGTCGACCCACGGGAGTGCTCGATCCTGAAACACGGCCGCGCTGTTGATGAGAGTTGTCACTTCACCCAACTCAGCGGCCGCGTCAAAGATCGTTGCCGCGGCGGCACGTGGATCTCGCAAGTCGGCACCGACAGCGACGGCCGTTCCACCTGCCGCCTTGATGCGGTTCATCAGCACTTTGGCTTCAACGGCGGAAGTCCCATGATGAATCACCACCGCGAGACCTCGCTCGGCCATTGCCAAAGCAATTTCTCGACCGACGCGTCGAGCTGCTCCAGTCACCACAGCGACCGGCTTATCCGACGGCTTGCGAGCTCGTGGCGTCGGGCGCGGTGCTTCGGAAAGGCCTGCATCAGCAGGTGGCTTTTCGCCGCTAAGCAATGCATCATTGAGATCCGGCAACGGGACACTCTCGGCCTGCGGAAGATCATCTTCCGAAGGCTCGTGTTCGTTGAACTCTGGATCGTGCGGCGTCGTCATCGAATTAGCTGCAGTCTAAACGTCTGCTGTCTTCGCGAGGGAACAGTTCAGGAATACTCTGTGCGCGGTAACGATTGAGGTGGTCCTTGTTCAGGGTAACCCGCGAACATCGGGCCTCAATTTACGCCATGCACAAAACAACACAACCCGGCTGGGTCGCAGCCGGGCGTGTGAGTCCTGTGATGATCACCGGAATTCAGCAGGTGCCTGGCAGCTTAGTTTTCGCCGCTAAGGCTTCGATACAGTCTGCGAAGAGCTTCACTTTCAATCTGACGAACTCGTTCCCGAGTCAGTCCGAGTGATTCGCCAATTTCCTTCAGCGTCTGAGGCTCACTGTCATCCAGACCAAATCGCATCCGCAGAATCGTCGCTTCGCGGGGGTCCATTTCATCCAACAAGCGGGAGACATGAGTCAGGTTGTCCGAGTTGATCAATTCGTCCTCGGGGCCTCGCATCCGTTCATCCGGGACGATATCTCCCAGAGTCATGCCGCTGTCTTCCTGTTCCGCCTGTGGAGTGGCGTTGTACAGGGTGATGGCCTTCTTGACAATTCGCAGCTTCTTTTTCGGGATGCCAAGCTCTTTAGCGATATCTTCGGCCGTTGGGGTCGCATTCAGCTCTTCAGTCAGTTTCGCGGAGGCTCGACGCCATTTTGAGAGCAATTCGACCATATAAGCGGGAATGCGGATCGTCTTGGCCGAATTCACCAGGGCACGCTTGATCGACTGTTTAATCCAGTAGCTGGCATAGGTACTGAATCGAGTGTTCATGTTGGGATCGAAGCCCTCGACGGCTCGCAGCAGGCCCAGATTGCCTTCTTCAATCAGGTCCTGCAGAGGAAGCCCTTTGCCGCTGTAGCCCCGGGCAATATTCACAACGAGCCGCAGATTGGCTCGAACCATACGGTCGCGAGCGGCACCATCCCCGTTGGAGATTCGGTTTGACAACTCTTTTTCATCATTCGCGGTTAGCAGAGCGGTTTCGTTGATTTCGCGGAGATAAGTTTCCAGCGGCGTCTGCAATCGTGAAGAAGTGATACGCTTCTTGCGAGTCGTCTGAGTCATTTGTGTCAGCCTGAGAAGGGAGCTGCCTGAGTTCAATGTAGCATTCCCTTTATCGTCGGCGGTTGTCGCTGCATTCAGGCAGAGACGCGCAGAATCGGCCGGTCGTCACTGTTGGTTTCCCCGTGACTGTTAAAGCGCAAAGGTCCGCCTGATTGTTGAATTCCAATGGCCAGGCACGACAGTCAAAATCAGAACACTGTCCCAGTCAAGATTTCTGATGGACGATTTTCTGCGTGTCAGGTGGCAAGCTCAGAGATGTTGTCCATACAGATACGAAGCTGAGTTAGTTGATAAGGGGCGGCGGCGCAGGGAGGTCTTTTGGTTCATTTCTGCGAGTTGTTGATTTCGTTGCCGTACCGCTTGTAATGGTGGCTTCCGGCCAGCCTTTCCCTTGTAATTATCAGCAATAATGCCTGGCGAGGTGAGTACTGCGTTTCTGTTTCAGGACGAGCCGCAGGCGGAGGACTCCGGTTGAATCGTCACTTGGAGTCGGGAGCCGTTTTGGCCTTGGCTCTCCACCTAATAAACCGTCGATTTAATGGCTTTTCCCGGCCCGACATGTCAGTGAGGGATAAGGGGCACAACGTTTTCAAAAACAGCCCTTCACCGACGCAGCGTCGGAAGCTTCTGAAAAAAGGTGACTGACAATCTACGGCGACAAATGAGCTGCGAGTTTCGGAGTTGCCTCAGAAGGTTCAGAGCCATTTTTCAATGCTTCGGTCGAAAGCGTACCTGGGGTATTTCTTGGTTTCGCCTTAACTCTGGTGTTTGACCACAGGCCCCTGATACAGGTCTAATCCTTGGTCATGCGTGCCGATCGGGAAGCCAGGGGGGTCTGTGATGACGAATGCGCCGGCTGGACATTGATGCAACGGGGGGAAGTCTGTGGTTGAAGTCTCAACCGGGGGTTTTCCTGAAGTCTGAGCGGAATTGTCGTCGAATCGGGTTTAGAGACATTTGTGGCTTGAGGCTCAAATGTGGCTTGAGGCTCAAAACTGTGGCCAGAGCCACGAGACTGCAAACTCGAAAAACGAGGAACTGAGGGGAGCCGCTGGACGGCGCGATCAGACTCCGTCCGATAATTTCCGGGCACGATTGGGCGAGTGTTGCGGTTTCCGGGGAGCGATTCTGGTCAGTTCGGGAGACGATAATCGTCGACTCGGGGCGATTTTCCGGACTTTGTCAGAGATGCAGATTGCGACGTCCAACCGTCAATTCTGAAAAATTCATGTGTTGCCCGCACAACCTTCCTAACTCGTTGACAGTTCTCAACAAAGAACTTGCATCAACAACACTGGGTTTTAGAATTTGACTGTTGGGACAAACTGCGCAGGATATTGTAGTCAGGTCAGGAAGACCGTAGACAAGAGCGGTCTGGTACTGTTGTTTCGGAACAGTTGTTATCGAGTTCCGAAGTCGATCCTGAGACAATCCCCCACCGGGAAAGATGCGAGAAATGGCGAAGAAATACCTGAGTCTTGAAGAAGCAGCCAGCCAACTCGGAATTAGCGCGGATCAGTTGAAGCGTTTCCGTGAACAGGGCGATATCCGTGGCTTTGCCGATCGCGGAAGCTGGAAGTTTCGCGAACAGGACATCGAGGAGTTCCTGCGAACACGGCAAACGGATTCGTCGCCTGACTTTCCAATTATTACAGGGGAGTCGTCGTCTTCGGTGCTGCAAGAGCCGGATTTCGAGGATTTGTCATCTTCCGACAGCGATGTACGGCTGTTTTTTGACGAGTCGATGTTTGAGGATGACAGTGACGCCAAAGAGCTGGCGAATTCAGGAAGTGATGTACGACTGTCCGGGGATTCTGGTCCTGGATTAGAATCTGGTCCCGAAGAGGTCCTTGAATTCAGTGGCTGGGACGAGGATGCGAAGATCTCGGATTCTGACAGCGATGTGAAACTGGTTGGAGCAGGGACTGAAGCGGAGATCGATCTCGCCAGTACCGGCAGCCTTCATGATTCAGACAGTGATGTTTTGTTGGCGGATGAGTCGGAACTGAACTTTTCAGATTCAGACAGCGATGTGCGTTTGTCCGAGGAAATCGTCGACAACACCGGCGAAATGACATTTATCGGGTCCGACTCTGACAGCGACGTGAAGCTGATGGGTGGCGATGATTTTCTGGTTGAAGACAGTGACAGTGACGTCAAGCTTTCCGCCGGTCTCGATCGTACTGACAGTGATATCCGTCTGGCGGATTCGCCCAGCAGCACCAATAACAGGACCATCCTTCTTCCACCGATTCCTGATGATAGCGACCTGAAGTTGATTCCGAGCGGATCCGGAATTCGCACTCAGGGTATCGGCAGCGGAATTGGTCTCGACGCTGACGAGAGCGGCATTTCACTGGAGATGGACAGCGGCATCAGTCTGGAAGCCGATGACAGTGGCATTAGCCTTGAGAGCTTTGACAGTGGTGCGAAGCTCGGCGACGACAGCGGAATTAGTTTGGAAAGCTTCGACAGTGGAGTCGATCTGAGCGACGACAGCGGTATTTCGCTGGACGCCGGCGACAGTGGAATTTCGCTGGAATACGACGATGACAGCGGCATTTCGATGCAGCCCGACGATATGGGTCGCACGATGCCAATGCAGGCGATTCCGGGAGCGAAGGCCGCTCTGTCGGATTCGAATGCGATGACGACGCAGTTCGACATGCCTGCCCAGAACTATGGCAAGGACAGCGAATTCGAACTCGCCGGTCTCGATGATGATGATGACGATGTCGGCACGAACACCAGTGTGCTCACGTTCGAAGACGATGAGGACGATGCCTCAAAGACTGTGGTTGTGCCAACGCCGACAGCGAAGACAGCAGCCCCGGTGAAATCTGGTGCGACAGCGAAACCGACGGCAAAGAAGAGTGCTCCGGTCGAAGACGAAATTGAAGACGATTTGGAAGATAGCTTCGACGACGACGGCGGGCTGGATGACGACTACAGCGACGATGAAAATGAGGGCGTGCATGACGCCGAAGACTTTGACGACGAAGATTTCGAAGAAGGTCAAAGTCAGGTCGGTGGATTCCAGGCTCCTGCTCGTGCTGGCGCCCGGGCTGATGTGGACTGGGGTGTTGGACTCAAATCGCTGATTGGCTTTACGACACTGCTATCAGTGTTCTGCGCAGTCATCGGAATTGAATTGATCAGAACGATGTGGTTGTGGACACAGCCGGGTTCGACGGCAACTCCATCTGCTGTCCTGCAGACGATTGGCGGCTTGTTCTGATTGCTCCGGGATAATCCCTATAACCGCACATGATTTCCGCTCGGGAGCATTCCGGACATTCGCGAGTGACAACGTGGCCCGATTTTTCGAGGGTTGTCGGGCTCGAGTTCGCAAAGTCTGTGTGGTTTTTTGTTGTGAAGTGGGGCAAATCAGCGATAAACTGCTTGATGCCCGCCCGACTTTTTTCGTTTTACGTCGGGATTGTGGTGGTCGATGACCGTCGGTTCGGTTGTTGGTGACTTGAATGCGCCGCAAAGTATTGGAGTTTTCCTATGATTTTTAGCCGATCCCTGGTCTTCCAGGCATTACTTGCCACGGGAATTCTTGGCCTCTTCCTGACCGTATCGGCGGAGAGCTTCGCCGGATCAAAACGCACTGAAACTCGCAAACCAGTCCTGACCAACCCGAAGTTTGATCCGACGGCAGAACGAGTCGGACTGTTCGAGGGAATGGAAGACGGTCGCGTCGAGACGAAAGTCATCGCAAAAGATGCGACTGGCGGTTTCGTCATTGTTTCGAATAACTCTGACCAGCCATTGACTGTCGAGCTGCCTGACTCATTCGTCGCAGTTCCAGTTCTCAAGCAGTTGGGTGGCCTTGGCGGTATGGGCGGTGGAATGGGCGGCATGGGCGGCGGCATGGGTGGTATGGGCGGACAGCAGGGCGGCGGTCAGAACCAGAGCCAGGGCGGAGGCTTCGGCGGTGGTGGCCAACAAGGTGGCATGGGCGGCATGGGTGGCGGCATGGGTGGTATGGGCGGAGGTGGTGGTGGCTTCTTCTCGGTGCCACCAGAAAAGTCCGTCAAAGTGCCTTACGTCGGTGCGTGCCTCAATCATGGCAAAGCGGATCCAAGTCCTCGAGTTGAATACAAGTTGGTGCGGGTTGCTGACTACACACAAGATCCTGTGCTGGCAGAACTGATTCGTATGGTAGGGTCAGGTCGAGTTGAGCAGCATTCTGCTCAGGCAGCGATCTGGACTCGGACCGACAACATGAGCTGGCAGGATTTGGCGAACGAAAGCACTCGCTCGATCGGTGGCGGTCGCGACTATTTCTTCAAGCCAGCGAACATCATGATGGCCCAGAACATCTTCGTCGCGGCGGAAGCTCGCGTTCGTGAAGCTGCTGAAAAGGGCGAAACATCTGAGCCGGCTGAGGTTGTAATTCCTCGAGTTCGCTAATTCGAATCTCGACGCA
>CANHVD010000256.1 GCA_947463775.1 Planctomycetaceae bacterium
ATGACCACCTACACGAACGGCCTCGTAGGAACTGCGACTGACCTGCAGTTGTTTGTCAGCCGACCGGAGAAGAGTCTGGCTTATGTTGCGTCACAGGATCTGACCTCGACAAGTCAGCGAACAAGTGATCTCATGATCATTCGGTACTTGATGGCTCAGTCCGGCGGCGGTGGTCTGGCGTCCGCGATTGCTGACAAAGAATCGATTGGAACGAAATCCGGCCCGGTCGGGATCGCGAAGCTTGAAGGTGATTTGTACGGCCTGAGCACTGCGGTCGAAACCAGTGAAGAGTCTCCACAACTGGCTGCCAGCAAGCTCTTGGCAAAAGAAGTTTCGGGGTTGCAGTTTCGATATTATGACGGCCTCAGCTGGCAGGAATCATGGGACAGCAATGCGTTGAATGAAATGCCGAAAGCGATTGAAATTACTCTGACGATACGAAATCAGGAAGATGCCGGAGAAGCGTTTTCGGATAACGTTACCGATCCCTACGCTCTGCCCGAGACGACTCATCGCATGGTCGTTCCGATCCCGGTTGCGGAACCGTTCGTGACGGAGTCGGCGCTATGAAGACGAAACATTTGCATTTCGCCGGAACTCCCGGTGCATCGAAAGACCCGGCCTCTCGGCGTGGATTCATCCTGCTGGTCGTGACCGTCGTTGTGATTTTGTTGTCGTTGGCGGCTTACGGTTATATGAACTCCATGGCTACGGAACACGCTGCTGCGGCCATGTTTGGACGCGACGTGGAAGCTCGGATGGCCGCCGAGTCGGCCGTTGAGTTTGCAGCCTGTCAGATTGCTCTGAAGGAAACAGATCCGTCGATCGACGTGTATCACAACCCGGGCACGTTCCACAATCAGGCGATGAATGAGACGGATAATCCTCGTGGTCAGGTTCGGTTTTCAATTGTTGTCCCGGATATCAACGGAACCACGGCCGGAATGCCTCGATCCGGATTGAGTTCCGAGAATGCAAAATTCAATATTAATCGACTGATGGAGTTTGAAAACGATACGGACGACACAACGGATCCCTATATCGCACTTTCGTACATTCCCAACATGACGGAAGACATCACGAACGCCATTCTCGACTGGATCGACAGTGACGAAGAAGCAAGGCTTGGCGGTGCCGAATCGGTAACGTATCAGGGGCTGGCGGTACCTTACTCTGCTCGAAACGCGCCGTTGGAATCGATTGACGAATTGTTGCAGATCCAGGGCATTACGCCTCAACTGTTCTACGGCGAGGATGCCAATCGCAACGGAGTTCTCGACCCTAACGAGGATGACGGAGCCGAGAAGTCTCCTTCAGACGATGCGGACGGAATTCTTGATGCGGGGTTCCGCGATTATTTGACGGTATCCAGCCGAGAACGCAATACGCTGCCGGGCGGTGACAAGAAGATCAACATCAACAACGGCATCGTTGCGGAGATGTTCGATTTTCTGGAAGAAGAGTTCGACACTGAGACAGCGACATTCATCACCGCGTATCGAATGAAGGGCGATCAGAACGCCGATTCTCAGGCTCAGGGAAAGCTGACGATTGAGCAACAGCAGTTGGTTGACTGGATCGCGAAGAACATCTCCAGCGGGGAATTGGGTGAAGTTACTCGCGGAGGCATGGATCTCTCGGAACCTCCCACCGCACAATTTCGATCGCTCTACGATCTGATTGATGCCAAAGTTGAGGTTGAAGTTAACGGCAGTTTGGTGACTCTCGCCAGTCCGTGGACTTCCGATGCGGGTTCCCTTCTGGAAAGCATGCCCCTGCTTGAAGCGAAACTGACAGTGCTGAATGACGAATTCGTTGACGGACGCATCAACATCAATCAGGCTCCGAAGGAGATTCTGATGGCGATGCCTGATATCACGGAGAAAATTGCCGACGATATCATCGCCGCTCGTCCGCCGATTGAAGCAGGTGGCATGTCGGCCGCCATGATGGCGACTCGCGTGACCCCCGCATGGCTGTTGGCCGAAGGCTGGGTCGATCTGCCAACGTTCAAACGACTGGGGCCATGGCTCACAACCGGCGGAGACGTCTATTCGTTTCAGGCCGTTGGGCACTTCGATGAAGGCGGTCCGACCACACGTCTGGAAGCAATGATCGACGCGACAAAATCTCCCCCAGGAATCGTATTTCAACGCGATTTGACTCACCTCGGAAGAGGCTTCACACCGTCACTTCTCGACGGTTCTCCGAAATAGCGAAGCGGACTTCGGCAGGTTTTGCCGTTTTACCACGCGGACTATTCGCTATCACCAACCGGGTCTTCATTAACCTTGATCGCTTGTGTTAGATTGTCTTTAACTCGGGGGCTGGTTTCTCGATCTTCAGTTGAGGATCTTCCCTTTATCGTGCTCATTCCGAGCACGCGACAGGCCCGGGAGAATTTGAACGAGTGCTCAGACGCAATGGGAACACTCGAGGATGTCAAACCGGACGTGTGAGTTTGAGTCGACAAACGTCTTGAGAATGATGTTCTCTGGACTTCGTTCGATTGCTTGGTCACTGAAAGCAGACAGGTCGAACATATGGACTCCGGCTTCAGCAATAATCAGCCCGTAGGACTCCAGGAACTTCCCGTTAAGGTCGTCAAGGATGATCTTCCGATTGCCACAACGCCAGGGCTCGCTTTTCGTTCGTTGCCCTATCGCGAAATCAAACGCCGACTTTGGCACATGGCCCCCGGTTTGCTGGCCTTTGGTCTGCACATCTTTCCACATAAAGACCCGATCACCTGGATAATGAAATCAATTATCATTGGCTGCTGTGCAGTCATCGGGCTTCGAATCTTCTACAACTTTCAGCAGATTCAGCGTCAGGGAGAAGGTGCGGGGGTCGCTGCTGTTTGTGGCTACGCATTCTCAGTCCTGTTTATGTGCCTGCTCTACCCGCAGGATCTGGAGCTTGGCCTGGCAGTTCTTTCGATTCTTGCGTTCGGAGATGGCTCCGCCACTCTGTTTGGCCTGATGTTGCGAGGTCCTCGATTGCCCTGGAATCAGGCGAAATCCTGGAGCGGACTGCTGGCCTTCATCGGGATAGGATCCTTGATGACCGCGTGGATCTACTGGGGTGAGACGCACAATCCGGAAGCGGCTGAGCCCGCAGTTTCCTTCGGCATGGCGCTGGCATTGACGATGCCAGCCGTGGTCTCCGCAGCGTTTGCCGAATCAATTCGGTCGAACATCAACGACAACGTGCGTGTGGGCGTCATTGCAGCCGTCGTTCTGGCGCTGGTACACAATCTGCGATAATGCTCGATCGAATCTTCAACCATTGACGCATGCCTGCTGCAGTTCCAGTGAATCCGTTTGTGATACTTCAGGTCTTGTCGGCAAATAGGTCGATGATCTCTGACTGGCAAGCAGACGGATCCCGTTGACCGCGAGAAAGAACGCATCAACACATTGTGGATCCCATTGCTTGCCACTTCCTCCTCGCAGAATCGCTTCAGCTTTGTCTGTTGGCATCCCGCGTCGATATGGACGATTGCTGGTCATCGCATCGTACGAATCGGCCACTGCAAGAATACGAGCATACAGCGGAATCTCTTCGCCTTTGAGACCATTCGGATAGCCGGAACCGTCCATCGCTTCGTGATGGTGCAGAACTCCGGGAAGAACGTAGCTCAGGTTCTCCAGATGCTTCAGAATTTCATACCCGATGACTGGATGCTGCTTGATCAGCTCGAACTCGGCGTCGGTCAAACGCCCTGGTTTTTTCAGAACGTAGTCGGGGACACCAATCTTACCGACGTCATGCAGTAGCCCGGTCATGTAGACTTCTTCGCACTTTGCGTCGGGCAACGATAATTCGCGAGCAATCAGGCGTGAGAATTCGGCCACACGATCGCTGTGACCGCAAGTGTACGAGTCCTTCGCGTCGATAGCATTGATCATCGAGCGAATCACGCCACGCAGCAGAATCTCCTTTTCGTGGAACAGGCCGCAGTTTCGTCCATGGGACGCAAGCACAACAGCCGTAGCGCTCATCAGGCTGGCTTCAAACGTCCCGAACTCTCGCTCACTCATGTAAGTTCGGTAACTCGGATCGCCGAAAGTTCGTGAGCAACCTTCTGCGGCCATCTCCTTGTCCACGGCCAACAGCCAGCCGAGTCTCCCGGACGCAGTTGCCACAGGCACCAGCACGCAGGATTCAATGCCCTCAAATCCGCCATCACTGAATTCCCGCTTGGGAAAGTTCTTGACGACAGTGCGGTCCGCATTTTTTCCACGCAGTGCTTCAATGATGGCCAGACAGTTACGTCGAGGAATCCGAACCGGGCCTGTCTGCCAGATGATTGGCAAACGCGAGTTCAGACCTGTGACCGCCACATCGCGGACAAAAATTAGTGAATGAGCATTCATCAACTGGCAGAGTGATGGCAATACAGTCTCGGCTATCCGCTCGACGCTGTTTCCAGACTCACTGAGTTCAAGATTGTTGGCCAGATTTCGAAGCCATGTCAGTTCTTCGAGATCCTCAGAAACCTGTGCAGCGTAGGCTTCGAGCTGCTCATACTGCGATGAGATCTCCGTTGTGGATGATCGCACAGAAAGCTCGCGAGTCCACGCACAAAGTGAAGAACGATTGACCAGTTCCGCAAGTTCATCAGGATCAGTGCCAACCAGTTCCAGAGCAACCCCGGGTGTGGGATCATCCAGCAAAGGCACGGCCCAGGCATAGTTCTTCTCGGAGATGCGTTTGAGCTGCGGCTGTCCGCTGTTGAGGACGCTCCTGCAGAGTGCGATGACCTCCGCTAACGCCAAATCAGATAGCGTATCTTTCAGTTCCCGGGCGTAGCGGAGGTCGAACTCTGTTGCTCCCACCGGCCGAAGTACGGAAAAACGAGTGCCCATCAGTTCCCGAGTGAATCGGTCACTTTCAGCGATTTGCTGATCCTGATAGGCCTGTATCATGATGCCCAAATATCCCGGAACGTGAATTGGCACCATGCGGACTCTCGCCGAGCGGCGCGATGTCACCTGATGGTGGCCCTTTGGAGTCTAGGTCAGGAGCATCCTCCCTGGTGGCGTTACCCCGAAGAAACACCACAATCTAACCCGGAACAATCGGCACAATCGGCGATGTCCGGGCGACTCATGCTCATTCACCTGATGGACTACTCACCGCTAGCGACTTGTCCCATGGAACACAGACAAAGCGGCCAACGGCAGACCAACTGCCCCCAGCCTGACTCGTAAAGTCTGTGATTCCCGTGGTCCTTCCTGAAAAGCATTCACGACATCTGGTGCTGGATTAGTCTGGACGGCTGTTTGAAGCGGAGTTTTTCTCAACACCCGGAGTAGAGATGGAAGTTGCTCCCTTTCGAAACATGAGGTGTTGAACTGCCAGGCCTCGCAGATCCACTTTGTGAATTGCTTTCATTTCGTCTTGAAGGTTGTGCAGCGACCCAACCATATAAATCATGAAACGAACCAACCGCTGGAACGAATGGCAACTGACAAAGTGATGAAGGAACTTCCAGGTTGACTCAAAGAGGGAATCAACAGTTACTGACATTCAAGTCCTCCAGGACTATGAACACCATTGGAGGGCCATCTCCAGTGCTCGTTGAAAGAGGCGAGTACTGCACTTCGGCTTCGCGACACAACGGAATTGTGTTTCCGAAACTCATGTTGTCGTCGTTCAGAGTGCCATTCACCTTGCGTTGCTGATGCGGCTGGATTCGATCGTCTGCGGGAATCTCTGCATGGTGATGTCGCGTGGCGGCATCATGATGCGTTCCTGCATCGGAAATTAAATCCCCAAATTGCAGGGAAGCACTACCGCCAAAAGGTCCGACGATTCCGTGAATGTGACATGCATCATGCACCGCGATGTGTTCAGCCCGAATCTTGATTTCTGAAGCACGGAAAAAGTCAGCAGGTTTCGGTCGCTCGACATAAACATATCTCATCGTCTGACCGTGTCAGACGCTGCTGAGCCTGGATGGCCACGCTGCTCCCGGTGCAGAATGAACCACGATGAATCGGTACGAGATCATCGCAGTTCAGACTCACCTGTCTTCTCCCCTCAGATTCGTTTCATGATGGCGACCTTCATGCAGGATCGCCCCGACTTTAGAGGAGATTGTGAGTATGTTCGGTGATGGTCTGTCCAAACGCGGTGCTCTGCTCGAACAAAGTTATGCCTACGAAACGGATCGAAGACTGATCGAAACCGCCAGGGCGGAATCAGCCAAACATGCTGAACTGGAAGCCATTCGAGAAGCAACTCATATCTCTGATCAGCAACTACTGACGGAGCTGATTAACTGCGGTGTCCGAGCCGACTCGTTACATGTCCTGATGCTGGTCCCTCTTGTTCACGTAGCATGGTCGAACGGCCACATTGAACGGGCCGAACGACTGGCAATTCTTGAAGCTGCATCGCAGGATGGAATCCGCCCTGATTCGCCAGGTTATGAAGTTCTCAAGGGCTGGCTGACACGTCGTCCGGATGGTCAACTGATCAAAACATGGAAAGACTATGTGGCTGCAGTGCGGTTGTTCGTTTCTCCGGAGATGTTCAATTCTCTGCAGGTGATCACTGTGGTTCGAGCATGGAAAATTGCTGAGTCCGCAGGTGGTCTGCTGGGTTTCCTGAAAGTGTCCCGCGCTGAACAAGCTGCGATTAAAGAACTGAATGCGGCGTTTATTGAATAGCGATGCTGCTCAAGAAACACTGGTCGTACACAACGGCGTTGCGAATTCATGAAAATCAGCGAGGCACCGACCCCCCTTCGCGGAAGCTCAGGACGCAATGCCGTTTTTTATTCCTTAGCCCAGAATTGGCAACAGAAGGTCGCAGCCGTGCTGAACTTCTCGTGTGACAATCGACCCCATCAGAGTCGTACTGGTGCAATCGTGAATTTCGATCTCCGCGCGAGTTCCAATCAACCGTGGATTGCCATCGAAAACTACGATTCTGTCGCATTCCGATCGACCTGTCAGCTGCATGGCCAAACGAGCGGCCTCGGCGGACGCATGCTGAATGGTCTGTGGCTCTTCATCGTGATGATGATCGTGCCCGTGATCATGTTCATGGTGGGCCGGAGTGCTCTGTCCGGCGATCGGCAACAGCGACGTCAGCTCAGATGGCTGACTCTCGCGAGCAGCCCGCTTGGCCGCTGACTTGCTGGGCCCTTCGACAAGGACGGACACACGGCGACCAATGAATTCGGCGTTGTCCTCTTCGCTGATTGCATTCTGCAGATCGAGCATCTCGTTGTTGCGGCGGCGTTTCACTTCATCCGGAATATCATCTTCGAACAGATCAAACGCCTTGGTGCCCTCGCGTTTGCTGTACTTAAAGATGAAGCTGTTCTTGAACCGGCATTCACGAATCAGATCCATGCTCTTCTGAAACGACTCTTCGCTCTCGCCGCAGAATCCGACAATAAAGTCGCTGGATACGGAGCAGCCCGGAACGTACTCCCGAATGCGGTGCATCATTTCACGGTATTCTTCCACCGTGTAGCCGCGCTTCATGCGTTTGAGAACATCATTGCATCCAGACTGAAGTGGCACATGCAGGTACTTCATAACCTTCTGAAGATCACGCACCGCCTGCAGCAAATCGTCGGTCATGTCGCGAGGAAAATTGGTGATGAACCGAATTCGCTCGATCCCCGAAACGTCACTCAGCTGGCTCAGTAAATCTGACAGTCGCACCAGACGACCGTCTTCCGTGTACTTGTAGCTGTTGA
>CANHVD010000257.1 GCA_947463775.1 Planctomycetaceae bacterium
AACGATGTCCGAGTCGTTGTCTCCATCAATGTCATACGCAAACATATCCGCGCCGGCTCGCGCGAAGGGATACTTGCGAAACTTCCAAACCCCTTCGACTGCACCTTCAACCGGTTGTTCCATCCAGCCGTCGGTCGCAATCATGTCCATGCGACCGTCGCTGTTGACATCACCCACACCAAGACCATGCCCAAACGGTGTTGGTGCGATCTTTTCAGAGATGGAAACAAACTGCCAGGCTCCAAGGGGTTTATCTTTCTCCGGAAGATAGAAACCGTAGTGGCCCTGGCGAGTGCAAACTAATTCAGGAGTTCCATCACCATTGACGTCAGCGAACTGAGGTGCCTCATTGCTGACCGAATCTGCCACCTGCAACTTTTCCCAAAGTCCATTCAGGCCATCTTTGCCTGGGTTGCGATAGACGAATCCCGGAGTTCCCGGAAAGCCCACGACGAGGATGTCGTTCCAGCCGTCTTTGTCGAAGTCGTAAATCCAGTTGAAGAAGTTATCCGCATAGCCCTCGCGTTTTTGCGGAACGGCCGGATAGATCTCATTCTTCTGACTGAAATCCGGGCCGGCATACCAATGCGGGCCATAAACAACGTCTTTGACCGCGTCGCCGTTAACATCACCGGCCAAGATTCCCTCCGAATAATAGACGTCCGATAACTCCTGACGCGCAAAGGAGTGCAGTTGAAAGTCAGTAGCCAATAACGCCTTCTGCGACAGAAGTATCAGCACGAGTGCGAACACGACCGAGCACGTTTTCGAAAAGTAAGACATAAGACCGATCCGGAATGCAGCGTGGTGGGGAAAAACCTAGGTATGAGTTCCCAATGCGGGAAACCATCCGACAGGCTGGGCGTATGCTGCCACATTGCAACATTTTTGGCCAGGCTGGAGTAATTGTGCCGGTTACAACGAAATTCACTGTTTCCAGAACGCCACATTCTCAGGATTCCGTGGTTTTTGCAGCCAGTCACACGGCCCCCGTTACTGGCCATTCATGATTTCCGCGGAACCGGTGTGTGGGTCTTGACCTATGGTGAACAGTGTTACGAAATTCAGGCCGCGTCTCCACGAAAGTCGGAACTCGGAAAATGTCCGTAGTGTTGAGTCAGAAAACTACTCTCAGACCAGTGTCCATCGACGAATCTTTCGGCGGTGAGTCATTCGATGGGCCTGTGCGCGACGACACAGCGTCAGCATCCAGACCAAAGCAGAAAAAGTCTCTGAAGTTGACATGGAGGCTGATTGTCCGTGCCGCCGCGATCATTGGCGTCGGCTTGTTTGTGACGGGAATTTTTTCAGCAGCGGTTAAGTTCAGTCTGCTCGATTCTCAAACGACGCTGATGTTTCTGCAGCATCATTCGACAACGATTTTTGTTGCGTTCGGATTCGCGATCTTCGGTTGTGCAATCAATCGCCAGTTAGGCAAAGACGTTCCCAAGGGCGATCATCTTGGCCCCTACAAGCTCATTAAACTGATTGGCCAGGGCGGGATGGGCGAGGTCTATCTGGCTGAACATGAACTCCTGAAACGCCGCTGTGCTGTTAAGGTGATTCGAAGCGACAAAGCGTCCAACCGCAAAATGCTGGCTCGCTTTGAGCGAGAAGTGAAGGCCACCGCTCAATTGACTCACTGGAACACAGTGCAGGTCTATGATTATGGTCGGACCTCCAATGGAACATTCTACTATTCGATGGAATATCTGCAGGGACTCAATCTGAGACAACTGGTCGAAGATCATGGTCCTCTGCCGCCTGGTCGTGTCATCTTTATTCTGCGACAGCTCTGCGGCGCGCTGCATGAAGCGGCCACATTCGGGCTTGTGCATCGTGACATCAAGCCCAGCAACATCTTTCTGACGGAACGCGGTCAGATGTTTGACGTTGCCAAGTTGCTCGATTTTGGACTTGTTCGGCCTGCCTCCTTTGGGACCTGTCCGATCCGAAACGTCAGCAAGCAACTACAGGGTTCTCCGAGATTTATGTGTCCCGAGCAGGCTCAGGGACAGAAACCTGACTGTCGAGGTGACCTGTATTCTCTGGCTTGCGTTGCGTACTTCCTGCTGTCCGGCAGAACTCCGTTTGAAGATGAGAATCCTGTCTTCCTGGTTATTGCCCACACAACCACCCCCGCACCGACGTTTGAGGAGATCGGTATCGAAGTACCGGCTGACCTGGCCGAAATTATTATGACATGTCTCAGGAAAAAGCCGGAAGAGCGTATTCAGTCACCCCGTGAACTTCTCGAAGCCATCGATCGCTGCCAATGCGCCTGGGACTGGTCGTGGAGCAAGGCCGAGAACTGGTGGTTTGATCATCCCGAGGAAACTCATCATCAGCCCGGAGAGCCCGAAGGAGCAAGTACGAAGTCTGCCCCTACAGATTCAGCCGTGGGTAGCGATCCGGATGTGACTTTTGTCTGCGGCGGCGAACAACGGGACGACAGTCAAACTTAGGAGGCTCTTGAAAACTCGCTGTTATCAGCCACCAGACTGTTCATACCGCCTTGATCACTCGCCAACCTTTTCCAGCTCAACAAGGATCCCGCCCAGTTTCAACAACTCGTGGAATCGAGTGAACCAGTGAACCTTGCCCCAGCGGAGCCCAATGGACTCAGCGGCAACTTTCAGCTCCTCACGATTAAACGTACGGCACTTCCAGGTGTGGCTGGTCATCAGACCAGAAAAAGAATCTTCGGTCGCCAGCAGAAGAATGGTGCCACCCGGACGCAGTACGCGAGCAAACTCGCGAAGCCCGTCTTTTGGGTCCGGAAGATATTCCAGAACGTACCCGCAAGTCACGCAGTCAAACGAGGCGTCTCGAAACGGGAGTGCTCGCATGTCGGCCGCGACAAAAACCGGTCGATCAGAATTCAGGCGTTCGCGAGCCCGTCGCAGCATTTCCCAGGACAGGTCAAAACCGACAATTTCGGTGTCAGGCCGACTGGTGGCCAGCAGATGACGAATGATCTGTCCTGCACCCGAGCCGACATCGAGGATTCGCGAAAAGCGGCGAGCATCAAAGCGGCCAGAGCGAAACAGCTTCCCCATCAAAGGTTCGTGGAGGGAAATAATGCTGCTGAACTTCAGGGCGGCACCCCGTGGACCATCGTACAGGCGTCGTACAGACTTCTGGTAGGTCCCAAACGGCTGCCGGCGAATTCCTCGGAATTCCCCAAGACGCCTCAATCGCTCACGGGCCTTCTTTTGAAGGCTAAGAACACGTTTTCTCACGACGTACGACATCCCTGAACGGACGGATTGGCTTTCGACTCTGACGACGGCCCCAAAAGCGACGGCTTGATATGGGACCAAAAGCGATCCAGAATTGCAATCCGTGATCACAGACTTGCCAAATTCTTTTGGTAGCCTCAGAACCGGGGCGCGGAAATAACGGGGGGCAATTCTCCAATCCTTAACATCTCAGCGGGTATCTGACACGGAAACTTGAGATTTGCGAGGAATCCCGCCATCATTCGCGGACAAAACGTGTCCCCTGTTGCTTTTCGTCGGCCAGACGAGTTTCTTTGGTACTCATTCTCTTCAGTTTGTCGGGTTTTTATGACTATTCCCCAAACCAAAGGATCGCGTCAGTGAGTAGCCGCGATCGTGCCAACGACGCAGTCCTTCGGGTGCTGTTCGTCTGTACGGGAAACACTTGTCGTAGTCCAATGGCTGAGACCATCTTTCGGCAACTCGTCGCTGAAAAACTGTCGTGTCGGGACTGGGAATTGCGGGAACGTCGAATAGATGTTTTCTCGGCTGGCATTGCAGCTGGAGAAAGCGACCCTGCAGCCAGGGAAGCGATAGTGGTGATGCAGGAATGCGGTCTTGATCTGTCGCAGCACCTGAGTCAGCAGGTCAACGAACACATGCTGGAGAATTCCACAGTGGTGTTGGCGCTAACCGAACGACATCGTCGCGTTTTATGTGAAGCAAGGCCGGACTTGGCGGACCGAGTCAAACTGCTTTCCCATGGCGGCGAGGATATCTCGGATCCGATTGGCGGATCATTGGAAGAATACCGTAGATGTGCTGCTCAGATCAGTGATAATCTTCGAATCTGGGTTGATGAACTGTTCAGGAAAGAGTCGTAATCGCTATGAAAATTGGCATCGCCAGTGACCATCGAGGCATTCAGATGAAGACTCGACTGACTCAACTGCTCCAAAGTCTCGACTGTGAAGTCCGAGACTTCGGCCCGTATGAGTCTCAAAGCGTCGACTACCCTGACTACGCCGCACAGGTCTCTCGAGAAGTCTCGAATGGTCACATTGATCGCGGAATCCTGATTTGCGGGACCGGGATTGGGATGTGTATCGCAGCAAACAAGTTTACAGGCGTCCGTGCGGCTCCTTGTCACGATAGTGTGACAGCCGAGTACAGCCGGTTGCACAATGACTCCAACGTGATTTGTCTTTCAGCCGATCAGCTGAGCGACCAGCTGGCTGACCAGGTGATTCGCATCTGGCTGAAAACTCCTTTTGAAGAAGGTCGTCACGCGCGGAGACTACATAAGATCGCCGAACTGGAACGCGAAATCGCCAGCCAGCTTTGCCACAAAGAACATCTCAATCCGCCGGAACAGGGCTGAATCGGCCTGTTGATTTAGACACCGTTACTCTTGTAGTGCAGGCTTCAGCCAGCATTCCCTTCAAAATTTGAAGTAACTCCGACTTAAGTCGGCACTACAAAATACATCAGCGACTCGCATGTCCGGATATGCGGCTTACGCGTCCTCCTGTCTCGATCGAAAGTACCCCTGATGAATCCCGAACAACTGCGTTTCGCGAAAACTCACGAATGGGTTTCCGTCGACGGTGATGTGGCCACAGTGGGTATTTCTGACTTCGCTGTAAAACTGCTGACCGACATCGTATTTCTGGCTCTGCCTGCAATTGGCAAGAAGTTTTCGCCAGGTCAGTCGATGGGGGAAATCGAAAGCGTCAAAGCCGTCAGCGACGTTTATGCACCGGTTTCGGGCGAGATTCTCGAAGTCAACGAGAAGCTGCCGGATAATCTTGGTCTGCTGAATGACAGTCCCTTCGAAAAGGCCTGGGTCGCCAAAATTCGAATGTCGAATCCTGAGCAACTGAATCAGCTAATGAGCTATTCAGACTATCAGAAACATTGCGAGAACGACGGACACTAGCACATCGTCAAACTGCAAAATGCAGGTTGAACATTCGTTCCGACCGGGTTTCGACGGGCCGGAATGCCCATCCTACGCGCAACTCAGGCCGGGCAATCCATGCGCGATGCGTCCCTGCTGATTGAATCTCTAGACCGCTAATGGCTCAATCCTATGGCCTATCTCTTCGACACCCCGGACCAACGTCAGAAAATGTTCGCGGCCATCGGCATCCAGTCGATCGACGAACTCTTCGCTCAGATTCCCGTTGAGCTTCAGCTCAAACGTGAGCTGAACCTGCCACAGCCGGTTTCTGAAATGGCGCTGCAGCAGGAGATGGAAGATCGCCTCGGCTTCAACGCCTCATCCTCCAGGACCTGCTTTCTGGGCGGCGGTGTTTACGATCACTTCATCCCGGCAGTGGTCGATGAGATCACGTCGCGCGGCGAATTTTATACGGCTTACACGCCTTACCAGGCAGAAGCCAGCCAGGGAACTCTTCAAGCGTTTTACGAATACCAGACGCTGATCTCACAACTGACCGGCATGGATGTTTCCAACGCCAGTCTGTACGAAGGCGGTACGGCTGTCAGTGAAGCGGTGTTCATGGCCATGCGAGTCAACGGGCGACATCAGAAAGTCGCTTTCGCCGGAACTTTGCATCCTGAATATCGACTGGTCCTTGAAACTTACTTCGCTCGACTGGGGACTCAACTTGTTGAGATTCCTCATGCCAACGGCGTGCTGTGCCTTGATTCCTGCCGTGCGGCGATAGATTCAGAGACGACAGCTCTCGTGATTCAGCAGCCAAACTTCTTCGGCTGTCTGGAAGATGTGGCGGCACTAACTGAGATTGCTCACAACGCTGGTGCGCTGTCGATTCTGGCTTTTGATGCCATCAGCCCGGGTCTATTGAAGAAACCTGCGGACTACGGTGTTGATATTGCCGTCGCTGAAGGGCAACCGCTGGGAACTCCTTTGCAGTTTGGTGGCCCCCTGCTTGGGATCTTTACTTGTCGCAACGAATACGTGCGGAAGATGCCGGGGCGACTGATTGGTAAGACCGTCGATCGCAAAGGCAAAGATTGCTTCGCTCTGAACCTGCAGGCTCGCGAACAGCATATTCGCCGTGACAAAGCCACCAGCAACATCTGCACGAATCAAGGTCTGCTGGCTCTCCGAACAACTGTCTTCCTCGCCACAGTCGGTCCGCACGGTCTTCGTCAGATGGCAACACTCAGCCATCAGAAAGCCCGCTATGCAGCCGATGTGCTGACAAAGATTCCTGGCGTGCGGTTGAAGTTTCCACAGCCGTTCTTCCGTGAGTTTCTGCTCGAGACATCTCGGCCCGCAGCATTAGTCCTGAGCGCGCTCGCCGACAAAGGCATCAACGTCGGCCCGGACCTTCTGCGATTTGGAATTCAGAACGTCCCCGGCGCGGAAAACTGCTTTCTTGTGGCTCTGACCGAAAAACGAACTCGCACAGAAATCGATGCGTTAGCCAAAGCTCTGGCAGAAGTCCTGCAACTGTCGTAGCCGAAGTCGTGAGACTTCGGACCGAACTGTCACCAGTTTGGCTACACCAGGCCGTTATTTCCGTGCCAACTCTTAGTTTCTGAATCAGCCAACACTCAGGCAGATCATCATGCGAAATCAAACAGCAACTCAGCTTCTCTTCGAAATGTCACTTGCCGGTCGCGGCACTGTGGTTTTTCCAGCGAGCGATGTTCCGGAAGTCTCTTCGATTCCAGCTCTTGATGCGAAGTTTCTGGCGGAGGAAAACCTGCCACTGCCGGAGATTGCCGAGCCGGACGTTGTGCGACACTTCGTCAACCTGTCGACCCTGAACATGAGCGTTGACTCGCACTTTTATCCGCTGGGAAGTTGTACGATGAAGTACAACCCCAAACGGCACGAACGACTGGCTCGACTTCCTCAGGCGGCCAACAGTCATCCGTACCAACCCGAGTCGCAAATTCAGGGACTGCTGAGCGTTCTCTACGAAATGCAAACGATGCTGGCCGAGATCTCCGGCCTGCCAGGCATCTCTTTGCATCCCGCGGCTGGTGCACAGGGTGAGTTCACTGCGTTACTGACGGCGGCCGCGTACTTTAAAGACAAAGGCGAGAAACGAACTCGTGTTTTGTTCCCATCGAGTGCTCATGGGACCAATCCGGCCAGTGCTGCTCTGGCGGGGTTTGAGTGTGTTCAACTTGCCGGTGGTCGCGATGGCTTCGTTGATCTGGAAGAACTGAAATCACAGCTCGATGAACGCACTGCTGTGTTCATGGTGACGAACCCGAACACACTGGGTTTGTTCGAACGCGACATCGCAAAGGTGGCTGAACTGCTGCATGGTGTAGGCGGTCTCGTTTATATCGACGGGGCCAACATGAACGCGATCCTCGGGAAAACTCGCCCTGGCGACTTTGGCGGCGACATGATGCATTACAACGTCCACAAGACCTTCACGGGACCTCACGGCGCTGGCGGTCCGGGAGCAGGTCCGATCGCCGTCCGTGATTTTCTTGCTCCGTTTCTACCGGCTCCGATTGTGACGTGGGATCAATCCACCAACCG
>CANHVD010000258.1 GCA_947463775.1 Planctomycetaceae bacterium
ACGTCTGCAGTTAATGGCGGGCGACTATTCCAACGCTCTTGCAGCACTGGAGGAGGCGTTGAAAATTCAGCCCGAGAACACTGAGTTTCGCTATGCCTATGCTCAGGCGCTGCGCAACTCGGGGCGAGAACAGGAAGCCGTTGAACATTTTGAACGAGTCAATGAAGCGACGAAAGCGCTCAAGGATCTGGCTCGCCTCACAAGGCAGGTGGTATCACATCCGGACGACATCGAAGCTCGCTTCAAGGTGGCTGAGATCACCTGGAAATGGAAGTCTCGACAGGATGGTCTGGCATGGCTGCTTAGCATACTTGATTATGAGCCGACTCATCGAGCGACGCATGCTCTGCTGGCCACACACTATTCCGAAGTCGGAGACAAAGATAATGCGGAGGCTCATACCAGGATGAGTCGTGGAGAATAGGCAACGTGCAGCTCATCAATCAACAATCGATGCAAAGAAATTCTCAGCATGCCGTCTGCGAAAGTGACGACGCAGCTGAGCAGCATCGTGGCTTTCGGCAGTCCAACCACGACTATCGCCGCATCACGAGTAGGCTTTGCCTTTACTCCGGAGTGCTGCTTCTATTCGCCGCTATCGGATGTGCGGATTCTTCAGAAAAGCAGATGGACGATACTGTGGCTTCGATGCAGCCTGCGGCTTCTTCGCAGACAGTCGAAAACGTGGGCACGAGAATTCGTTTAACAGAGATCACCCCGGACTGCGGGCTGAATTTTGTGGCTCGGACAGGACAAGAAGACGGCCGATTTACCATATTGGAGAGTCTCGGCACTGGCGTTGCGATGGTGGACATGGACCGGGATCAGATGCTGGATGTCATCGCCATCGGGGGAGGCACGTTTGATGGCAGTGGCATTCCTCAGGGCCGGCCGCATGGGATCTTTCGCCAGCGTGCAACTCTGCGGTTTGATGATGTGAGTAGTCTTTCAGGACTGTGCAATGATGCTGCCTACTCTCATGGAGTCTCAATTGGTGACTGGGACAATGACGGATTTGAAGATGTCCTGATCACTGGGTTTCAGTCGATACGTTTGTTTCGGAACAATGGCGATGGGACATTTGAAGACGTGAGTTCTGCAGTCAGCTTTCCGAACGATGCCTGGTCAACCAGTTCTGCGTTTCTGGATGCCGATGGTGACGGAGATCTGGAGTTCTACATCGTGAACTACGTGAACTGGACTCCCGAGAATAATCCCGAATGTCAGGTGAATGGACATCGCGATGTTTGCCCGCCCGGCAGTTTCAGTGCGATTTCGGACCTATTGTACAACAACAATGGAGATGGCAGTTTTCAGCGTATTTCTGAAACGTCGGGGCTCAATGAGGGTGGCAAGGGACTGGCTGTGATCTCGGGGGACGTTGATCTGGATGGCGATTCGGATCTTTATGTGGCCAACGACACGAATGCGAATTTCCTCTACATCAATAATGGCCGCGGAGAGTTCACAGATAATGCGCTCGTTGCTGGCTGTGCGTTGGGGCCCACGATGGACGCAGAAGGCAGCATGGGAGTGGAATTTGCGGACTTCAACAAGGATCGCCTGCCGGACATCTGGGTGTCAAACTACGAGAACCAAAGCTTTGCGATGTATGAGAGTCGCGCTCCGGGCGTCTTTCAGCACGTCAGTGCCATCAGAGGCATTACGGCTGTTGGGAGGTTGTTTGTTGGGTTTGGCACGGGCGCTTTCGACGCCGACCTTGACGGAGATCTGGATATCTATGCCGCCAACGGGCATGTGATGTACGGGGAACAATCGAAGCCGGCTCTGCAATTGCCTCTCGTCTATGAAAACCTTGATGGTGCCATGTTTCGCAATGTCGCGCAACAGACAGGAAACTATGGAACGCAAGTCCACATGGGGCGTGGCGTCGCGTTTGGAGATCTTGACCGTGACGGCCGAACGGATCTTGCAATCGCACATTCCAATGAACCGGTTTCCATCCTTCGCAACACATCAGCTACGGATTCAGGCTGGGTTGCCGTGGAGCTCGTCGGGAAGCTTGGGAATCGATCGGCTATAGGTGTACATGCGGTCGTCAATGACTCAGTGAGGTTGGTCACTGGTGGTGGCAGCTATCTCTCAGACTCCTCCAACCAGCTCATCTGGGCCGTCCCCTCGGGGACTAAAACGTCCACAATAGAGGTGATTTGGCCGTCTGGAGTCCGCCAGGTTCAGGACATCTCCACAAACACAGTCAATATTGTTTGGGAAAGAGTTGAGCAAAAGATTTCTATTCGCTAGTATTTTTTGCTTTCCTTCCTCAAAAATTGACAATACCTATGAAACAACTAAACGCCTGCGCCCTGCTGTTTATCTGTATTCTCGGAATTTCTGGCTGTGGTGGCGAAGCATCCGATGCTCCGACCGTGGCTAAAGTCTCGGGGACGGTTATGGTCGACGGTAAGCCTCAGGGCGGCCTGACTGTGGAGTTTCATCCAGACTCAGCTTCGGGTACCACAGGTCCGATGTCAACAGGCCTGACGGCAGACGATGGTAGTTTTATCCTCTCGACATCGACCGGACGTGCTGGTGCGGTGATTGGGAATCATAAGGTTCTTGTGAAGTGCCCATGGAGCCTGACAGGTCGTGCAAGCAATGCACCTGCTCCTGTCACCGCAGATGGCTTTGGGTCAGACGCTTCTGGGAAAGCTCCAGCTGCACCACCCGCTCCGAAGAGCGATTGCACTGTCAACATTAAATTTGAAGATGCTGGAACTACGCCACTGAAGGCTGTCGTCCCTGCGGAAGGCGTCTCTGATCTCCTGTTGCAGGCGACTGCAGAGTAGTGCCTCTTCCAGTCCAGCAGTTTCAGCATCGCTGACGAAAGGACTGAAAGGATAGTAAGTGACGACCGATGATCGGTCGTTAGCCCTCCAGAAATTCAGTAGCCCATCTTTTCGGACGAACGTTCGATTATTTGTCATGATCACATTTCCTCAGATGTGTTTTGGCTACCGTTGATGTAGTCAGGGTCATCTGTCTGTTGTTGTCTCGCTCTGTTTGTTTTTCATTTTTCAAGGAGACGTCCCATGAACACTCGTCCTGGCTGGATCCGCCGTGGATTCACACTTATCGAACTGTTGGTCGTCATTGCGATTATCGCAATTCTGATCGCATTGCTGCTGCCTGCAGTTCAGCAGGCTCGAGAGTCCGCTCGCCGAACACAGTGCAAGAATAATCTGAAGCAGATTGGTCTTGCGATGCACAACTACCATGACACCTATAATGCATTCCCACCGTCTGAAGTTCACAAGATTGCATTTTTGAATGCATCGAATAACAACTGGGACGATCAGACGAGCAACTGGGCCGTGTATCTCCTGCCTTATATTGAGCAGGGCAATGTGTACAGCAGAATTGACTTCAGCTACACATACAACGCAACTACCGGAGCCGGTGGAGCGGCCATCGGAAACCGCGCCGCGCTGGGGAATAATTATCCCGCCTATCTTTGCCCGTCCAACCCGGTCGGAGCCAACCAGAAGAACGGTGGTCTCTACCAGATTATGCACTACTTCATTGTTGGCTGGGGTGCACAGGAACCACCGGGTGGTCGAGCCCGCCATCAGTGGGCGATTGGCCAGACCGGAAATCTTCAGCACAGAGGCGTCTCTTACTACAACTCCTCAACAGGCATTCGTGACATCACGGACGGCACAAGCAATCAAATCATGGTTGGTGAAGTTCGTGGGTTCCGTCCTACCTGCAAAAACCAGATGACAAGCATTCGTGACTGGCGAGGTATGCGGTGGGAAATTTCTACCGGAACAAACATGCCAATTAATGGTGTGCATTTCGACGGGGGCCAAACTCCAGGCGATTGCCCGAACGTCGCCGATCGAGGCACTTGCACAAACTGCCGTTGGGAAAACATGGCCAGCTTCCACACCGGTGGAACACAGGCGGTCCTTGCCGATGGATCTACTCGCTTCCTGAGTGAAAACATCGACACCTCATTGTTTCAGCGACTGGGATCTATCAGCGACGGTGCTGTCGTTGGTGAATTCTGATTCGTTCTACTGACGCAGTGGTGCTTAATCCAAAGGGCGACTTCATCAAATTGAAGTCGCCCTTTTTGTTTGATTATCTACACCTGCCTTATCACTTTGCGTCCAGTTTGCTGCTGTTCGCTTCTTCGATCGCCCTCACACGCCGGATCAACTCCGAATCATCCGGACGCCGCTTCAGGGCTTGATGCAGAAGTTCCAATGCCTCGTCCCGGCGATTCAACTGTTCCAGAACATACGCAAGGTCGCTGCGACCTTCGACGCTTTCCGGATGATGACTCAGCAGCTTTCTGAGCCACTCCTCAGCGTCTGGCCAGTTCGATTCGAGAATCGACAACGCACCCAACTCACCGAGGAATCGTAAGTTCCCGGGATCGATCGCTATGCCGTCCAGCAATACTCTTCTGGCCGCGTTGACATCTCCCAATTCCTGCAAAACGATTGCCAGCAGAAGACGGTTTTCGACAAGGTCAGGATGCTTCGCCACGAGCTGAGTCAGCGTGAGCAAACCCTGCTGATCACCGGCGTTCGCTCGTTCGGCTGCTATTCGACCTCGCCATAAAGGATCTCGACGATAATTCGCGACGGCCGCCAGATCCTTGTCTTCAATCTCAACGTCTGTGCTGGGTAGATCAGAGGTCAGGGATGAGTGCTGCGTTCTGTCTGCTGAAGCTTCAGCCAGTATGCGTTGCTCCAGAGCTGTGGTTTCCAGATAACGGCCATGAATCGTCCGCAGAATGTCCAGAGCGTTCTGCTTCTTTCCTGCTTCAAAACACAGCCGAGCCCTTCGCCAGAGAACCGCTGGATGCTGGGGAAACTTTTTCTCGGCCAGCATCAGCAGTCGCTCATGTTCATCACCACGCTGCAACTCCGCCAGCAAATCGGCGTATCGAATTAGCGCGGCCAATGAGGGACGTTCCGATTGAGTCACCTGCATCAGAAGTTCAGCCGCTTTTTCAGGTTCCTGCTCCTGAAATCTTAGGGATAGCAGATACTTCCAACGCATACGTTCGGGAGCCAACCTGATCGCTGATTCATAGCAGGCGATCGCCTCGCTGTGATACTCATGCGCATCCAGCGCCATGGCATAGTGTCCCCATGCGTCAGCCGACTTAGGCTTTGATCTGACTTCCTTCAGCCGCTCCTGCAGAAACTCGGCCACTTCCGGATAGGCCTGTGACAGGTCGGGCTGAGGCGGTTGAGGGAGACGGGACATCTCGCTGCAACCAGCCAGCAGGCAGGCAATCGTAGCGATCAGCCAGAAATTCAACGCCCTGAACACAGGCCTGCACCCTTAATTTGAAAGAGATCCCTGACCACGCTCAATGACTATAACACCAGAATCGGCCGGGGTCATGAGAAACTCTTCGGCTCTCAGGTCGCCGTGTGGCCATTTGACACTCAACTTGAGTGTCGTTTCACCCTGGGGCATGGCCATGTAGAACTCATCAGCATGACTACTCATGTAACTTTGGCACGGTTGAAATGTCTGATTGAATTGAACACCGGAAGCACTCTGCACAGAGAAGGCGACACCCGGGCAACTTCGCTTGCCGAGTTTCGGGTCGACGAATTGCAGTGTGATTCCCCGTCGCACTGGCACGAAATCATTTCGCAGCACGATGACGGGTTCCCCTGTCGTAGAGATTACCGCATCCGGATCACCGTCGCGGTCAAGATCACCGATTGCAAGTCCACGGGCGACGTGAGTTTTGCCGCCAGCAACTTCTAGTGCTTCCCACTTGCCTCCGGGAGTCGTTGCCTTGAGCAATTGAATCTCCTGTTGATACGGCCTCCAGAAATCATTCGGCGACTGCGGCTTTCCGTCCTGTCGTTTGACTCGACCATTGACGGTCAGCAAGTCACTGACTCCATCCAGATCAAAATCCGTCGCTGCGATTCCGAATCCCGTCAACGGACGAGTGGCTGCCAGAATGCCGGTCTCTCGACAGCGATCAGTACAAAACCCATGCTCGTCTCTGCAATAAACCGCATGAGATTCACCGTCCAGATTCGAAACAACCAGGTCCTCAAGTCCATCCTCATTGAAATGTCCCAGCGCCAGCCCCATTGATCCCTGGGCACGCCCCTGGAAATCAAGGTCGCAACCGTGAATGCCGGCTTCTTCCCGGAACGACCCCTGTTGATTAATCCACAGCAGATTTGGATGCTGATCACTGGCCACATAAATATCTATCCATTGATCGCCATTCCAGTCCAGTGCTGTAACACCAAGACCAGCGGATAGCTTTTGTGAGATTCCCGTGCCTGTCGAAACGTCCTGAAAGGTTGGCTGACCAGTTGAGGATTCCCCTGCTAGATTTCGAAACAACTTATCGGACGTGGGCGGGAATAGTCCCGGAGTACAAAAGTCCGCATCCCCACCTCCCAGGCGCGTGCATTCGCGATGCTGGTAGTCGACATAATTCGTCACAAACAAATCCAGCCAGCCGTCGCGATCATAGTCAAGCCAGCAGGCCGATGTGCCCCAGTTTGAACTTGCGAGACCACTTGACGAGGTGACATCTTTGAATTCTCTTCCCGATTGATTGAGCCAAAGAGAGTTTGCTCGGCGAGACGTCACGTACAAATCAGGCCAGCCGTCGTTGTTTGCATCTCCAACGGCAATACCGGCACCGGAGACGCTCTGCAGTCCTTTGACCTGAGAACACTCAGTAAATTGTCCCTGACTCTCCTGGCTAAACAGGCCAACGTTGGTGATCTCGGAGTCTTCTGCAACAAACAATACATCCAATAAGCCATTGCGATCAAAATCCAGCACTGCACAGCCACAACCAATGATCGCTGACAATTCATAGCCAGCCGCACCGCTCGGTCGATCCTCGAAACGGATCGCCCATTCTTCTGCCACGCTTGTCAGTGCTGCGGTCGGGCGTGGCACAACGTTGATCCGTTTCTGAGGAGTCTCAGTAGCACCGCCACATCCCACCAGTGACAGGATCAACCCGGAAAGGGAAACCACGCACAAGGATTTCCTATTCATCTGAGCCCCCAAAAAACACGTCGGTCGCGAACCCATTCTCAAAGTTAGCCTTTGTAATCGTACCTGCGTGAACGTGTGATTGTCTTCGAGCGGCATGAATATCAGGCCGGGTGTTCGGGGTATATTTCATTCAGATCATTACGTAGATCACGAACGTGCATAAGGCAGATCTGTGCGCAATCCAGCTGACACCTTGAGTTCTAACAGAATGAGATGGCTGAACCAGTGGGGCACTGCAGATTCTGGATGCAAACTCAGTCTCAAACTCAACTCAAGTCCTGGCGAACGGTGGTCATCACCGGCAAAGTCCCCGTGAAAGCCACCGAGCTCGACAAGATCCGCCATGACCGATCTTTCTTCCGTTGCGACTTCGCGTCTTTGCGTGAAATCAGAATGTGTCACGCAAGGGCGCAAAGTCGCTAAGAAAACAAGGGCTATGCAAGGCCAGCTCACTGGCGCAGTCCCCCCTGAAGACCACTGAGCTCGAGGAGATCCCTCATGACCGATCTTTCTTCCTTTGCGTCTTCGCGTCTTTGCGTGAAATGGAGATGTGTCACGCAAGGGCGCAAAGTCGCTAAGAAAACAAGGGCTATGCAAGGCCAGCTCACTGGCGCAGTCCCCCCTGAAGACCACTGAGCTCGAGGAGATCCCTCATGACCGATC
>CANHVD010000259.1 GCA_947463775.1 Planctomycetaceae bacterium
GGGCTTTCCCGATTCCGCCCGATACTATTAGCTGATTCGTGGGCTTGGCGAAGTATCTTGTCACCGTCGGCCCCGCGACATGAGATGCCTCAGTGCACCTTGCGCCGCTCAGGATAACACGGGAGCATTTGTTCTCAGCCGCGCGCAAAAACACACATAGTGCGAAGGATCGCACCATGTGTGTCAGGTCAATAGTTGAGATGGCTAAAGCAGATTCACAACTTTATCCGTCAAACCCTTCTCGCCGAGGAAGACGTTCAGTTTTCCAGCAGCGGCGATCTTTTCCAGAACTTCCAGCTCTCGCAGCCGCATCAGTACCGGATTATCGGCCAGCAACTTAGCCGTATTGGCCTGTGACCGCATGGCTGCCGTTTCTTCACGCCGCGAGATCAGATTGGCTTCGGCAGCCTTGCGAGCTTCCGTGACTCGATTCATCAGGTCCTTCATGTCGCCAGGAAGAATGATGTCTCGAATCCCGACTGATGCAATGGCCAGACCAAGTTCTGCCGCACGTCGCGCGACATTCGTTTCAATGTCTTTCGCAACCACATCCTTGTCGGACAGAAAAGTATCCAGTTCTCGAGTACCAATAACGGCTCGCAGAACCAATTGCGTTTCTCGGTAGAGTGCCTGACGGACGTCATCGGTCTGGCTGACAGCCTTGCGAGCATCAACGATCTGGTAGGTGACAACGGCATTCAGACGCAGAGTCACCTTGTCGGAAGTCATGATGTCCTGACCGCCAACATCGACCATGGTTTCACGCAGATCGATCTCAACGACGCGGGAATCTGACTGTCCCTTCCAGAACGCGTACAGGCCCGAGGTCAGGGTATCGATGTATCGGCCGTCAATAAAAAGCACGCCCACACGATCTCGTTCAATCGTGCACACATCAAGGACTCGCTGGGCCATGGTCGAACGAGCAATCACCTTGAGTTCCTGATGTTCAAATCGGACATTCCGAGCATCCACGATTTCAACGCAGACATTCTTCTGGCCTGTCCAGTAGGCGTAGAGCCCTGAAGGCAGGACATGGCTGAATCGGTTTTCAATCCACACCAATGCTCGTTCGTGGTCCTTTAGGTCCAGTACGACAGCGCGGCCTGTCAGAACACCGGACTTTACGATTAAGTCCAGCTTTTCATGAGTCAGCCAGGGTTCCCGTTGTGACACGATGTCGACTCGAATTTTCCCGAGCCAATCGAAGTAGCTGTGCGTGCCCGGTTCAACGAGCCCCTTGAATTCACCGTCGCGAAACAGCAGCCCGATTTCCCAGGTCCGAATTTTAACACGCTTAATAAAGAACATGATTTCCTCCCCGAGCTGTTCGCTCGGTACTCATTGACTTCGCCTCTGATTTGCGAAGATCTTCGGTCGTATCTCTATAGATACGAAACAACAAAAAAACACCATTGGAAGACAGTGCATCCGCAGATCACGTAGACAATCACGGAGTGCGTTTGAGTGGACGAGGTTCAGCAGTGTCCACTGACTCGTGCATAAGTTGGCAGCGATGAACCACTGGGGGCTGCATCGCTGTGTGCTAATCACTGATGACAGTGTCGACTTCTGAACGTTGAACGCGGTATCTGCGCACTGCAGAGCGAACTTCCACGCTGCTGAAGCAACGCCAATCTGGAATCCACAACGTGGTTCCTGATAGCGCATTCTTCAGCTGATCGATGAGATGACTGCCTTCCTCTGGTTACCTTGGGCGTAGGCAACGCCTCCGACGGAAAGGGTCGGTGTTGGTTTCTAGCCAACTCGTTTGGAGATGGTACAGGATTCGAACCTGTGACTGCCAGATTATGAGTCTGGTGCTCTACCGCTGAGCTTACCATCGTCGATGCTGCCAGTCAGAAACCATAAACAGAACATTCAGGAGCAAACCCGAGCATCATTTGAGTGACAATCTCACGGTGACCTGAATGCTGCTGGAAAGCAACATCGATGAATCAGGTCATTGGACATCACAGCGTCGCAAGAGGTTCTCCGATTCACATCAAAGATTTGAGGAACTTGATGAAGTTATCTTTCAAACTGAATGTCTGTTTAACGGCAAGCCAAAGTCGAACGCTGCGATTTGTGCCCATACCTGCTGTTCGCCATATTACGATGTACTTGATGTCGCTTCGCGCGGCCCTGTAGAATGCGGCGGCGGAATCAATAATCACTTCGGCATTTCCTTGAGCCATGACCGTTTCCGGTTGGTTCACGTTCGAGTGCATCTTTTCCCGTGGAGTCTGCAATTAAGAACTCGCTGCTGCCCAAAGATGTTTTCCGCCATGACGCTGCCGCGCGAGCTGACCTTGCTATCGTGATGGGATCACCGGACCCCGAACATCTGCGTCAGCGGATTGCCGCCGGGGTGGCTTTGTTTAAGGCCGGAATGGTTCCGAAATTGATTGTCTGTGGCGATGGTCGAGACAAGGATCCGCAGCAGAAATCTGAAGCCGACCGGATGAAGGAGATCGCGGTGAAGGCCGGAGTTCCTGAGACATCCATTGTCACTGAAGACGCTGGACACGATCCGATCGGAAGTGCCAAAGAATGTGGTCGCCTGCTGAAATCAGACGGCGGTTTTCAGTCTGTGAAGACGGCTTTTTTGGTCTCTTCAGCGTGGCACTTGCTGAGAATGTTCATTGTGATGAAACGTTATGTCCCAAACAAAGTGACTCTCTATTGCCACGCGGCGACAGAAGGAGTGACGGCCAGCAATTGGCAGACTTCGCCGCAAAATCGAGCAATCGTCGAGAACGAACTGCGGCTGATCGAGAAGCTGCTGAAGACTGGTTTTTCACTGCGATAAATTCTTCGATGTGGTCTTCCTGAGGATTCAACGGACATGCCAAACAGCGCGATAGATCATCTGGTCGTTACGTCATCGAGTTTGGCTGTGGGCGTTGAATATGTCGAAGAGGTGTTACGATGCAAAATGCAGCCGGGGGGCCAGCATCCACGAATGGGAACCCACAATGCACTGCTGAGACTTGGCGACAAGTGTTATCTGGAAGTGATCGCGATCGATTCCGATGCGGCTCCACCACAAAGACCTCGGTGGTTTGAACTGGACGCGCTATCTGCCGATAGCCCGCCTCGGCTTGCAGGGTGGGTGATGCGGACGAACGAGATCCACAGCGTCGCTCAGTTGAATCTGCTGGACACGGGCTCCATCGAAGAAATGAGTCGAGGATCGCTTGAATGGCAGATCACGATTCCCGCTGACGGACGATTCGTGTGTGATGGGATCGCACCCTCTGTCATCCAATGGAAGGGCGAAACACATCCCGCGTCGCGGCTTCCGGAGTCGGATGTTTCTCTGATCGGGCTCAAGGCAAAGCATCCGGATGCCCAGCGCATCAACACGTGGCTGTCGAGTGCGGGCTTCGAGGGATCTCTGAGCATTCAGTCTCCGTTGGACAACGCCACGATCGAATTGACCGCACTCCTGCAAACACCCAAGGGCGTCGTTCGATTCCGATGAAACTCAAGCCGCGACTGCAAGTGGTTGATATCGCTGCAGACCGCTCAACTATTCAAGGATTTTGCCGTCGGCTGTGACTTCCACTTCCCTCATTTTTCCCGACTTGGCTTTTCCCTTCAGCTCATAGACTGCCACTCCATCTTCCGTTTCGGTGAATGCGACGTCAAACACTAGATCAGGATATTTGTCCTGAGCCACTTTGAGGATTTCCGGAGGAACTTTGTCCATCGAGATCGGCTCTTTGAATCCTTCGCCGGTCTCTGAACATCCGACAAAAACAGGGAAAATCGCGATACAAACCAGCTGAACAAAAAGGCGCATGTCGAGTATTCCGAAGCGTAGTGGAAATTGGGTTTGTCCGCAGGGATGCGAATTCATCGCAGAGAAATCAGAACTCGCCACCAGCGTTTTCCCCACCGCCGCGAGTCGCCAGTGCGAGATACGTTTTGTAGTCGAACGATGACGAAAGAAACGACACGTGGCCATCGGCAAACAGAAAATGCACTCCACCTCCTGAATGACGGCTGTAGAACTGATTTGCATCGGAACGGGGATCGCCAGGCCCATGACGCTCACCAGCATGTCCCAGAATCATCCCTGAGCCGTGTTCGGCAACGACCTGGCCAATGCCGTCACTTGGATCGCCGGCAAGGAGTGCACCGGTCACGGACCCAGTCCACGTTGCTTCACCAAGCCGATGAGAACGCTCGCCGATGACGATGGTTTGTGAGAGCCCATCGGTGATGTCACGAAAGTTGACTTTGCTGTTGCGAAAGAAGACACCCTCTCCGTCTACTCCTGGTTCAGAGATGCCATACATCCCGACATAGTTCGTGGACCCCACGTCGCAAATGGCGTTCAAAGGAGTACCGGTTGCCGGGTCATAACGTTTTGCCGCCCAGTATTCGCGAGAGTCGTCGGTCGGACAATGAAATGCGGGAAACGTCCGGATCCGAATGGCTGAATTGCCGGAAGTTTCAATTCCGCGATTGAAATCAATCTGTTGATAAGCTGTCGACTGCTCCATTTCTGGCAAAAGAAAACTGCACCATCCCCAGCCCGGCCCAAGGTCATTGCCATTGCTGTCGTAAAGCGACACATAACCCGGCGGCAGAGTCTTGTGAGCGTCATGGTAATTGTGCAGGGCCAGCCCCAGTTGCTTCAGATTATTTCTACACTGAGTTCGACGAGCAGCCTCGCGGGCCTGTTGCACTGCAGGAAGCAGCAGTGCGATCAGAATTGCAATGATGGCAATCACAACCAGTAGCTCGATCAACGTAAAGCCTACGGCTATTCTCAACGCCCGAGTATTTCGTATCGCCATTGCACACTCCCCGCATGTTCCAAACGAACTTCCATAATGCTGTCTTTTCTGCCAGCAGTGTAGCATCTAGGTGCTCTAGAAGTACTGGAGCGGAAGGAATCCACTTCTATAACGTCACCGCAGATCTCCGAGCACCGCGAAGACGCCTGCACTGCGTTTCACTCTTTCCACCAACTCCAGCGACACTTCGTTCACCATGATTGCTGACGGTAGTATCAGCGGCGGAATTGTTGACTAAGCTGGAGGGACTCTTTCGGGAGCTTCCCTCGGCTCGGCGGCGGGATTTGCTCCAGATGCTCCGGGCCGAGGACACAAGCCAGACGGCTGAGGGTCCGGAGTCTGTCTCACCGTGAGACAAGGGCCGAACCTCCGAAAACACGGGCCTTTGCGGTCGTGGTCGGTTCGCCAGAAGTCTTTTGCAAGCAGGATGCTGGCTGATACTCCTGGTGTGTTGAAGGCAAACAAGCAACAAGCCGGAATTCACCAGATGACTATGTTCCTCGTCTCCAAGATCGACGCACCATACAGCAAAACACCATCGACCACGGTTCTCGGGACCGTACAGGCCAACACGGCGAGCATGGCTCGAATCATCGCATTCGACCAGTTCCGTCTGGGCTGGAACGCTCGCCTGATCGTCAGAGAAAAGACGTAGAGACAGACAGGCGAAGGACTGTCGGTGAGTACCAAAAGCGAGCAGTGAAAAACGCTGTGTATTCCGAGGCTGCCACGATTCCACAGAATATTTTTTGCAAAGCTCTCGCAGTCTGTTACTACCAATGAACTGCGGAAGTTCAAAGGGTCTCAGCCGGTGCAAGCGGTTCGAGACTTCCTATTTGGTCGATTGATCCGTTCAGCGGATTACGTTCAGCCCGTTGATTGCAGCTTGCACCTGTGGTCAACGGGCTGTTTCGTTACATCGTTGAGTTGTCGAATGAATGAAGAAATCAACGTTATTGTTGTGAGTCGCGGGCGAAAGGGTTTGTACCTGCGATACACGGACCCGTTGACCAACAAACGAATTGAGAGAATTGCCGGGACAACCAATCGCGGTAAAGCACAGAAGCTCGCCGGTGAATGGCAGAAGGAGTTGCAGCAGGGCACTGAGAATGATCGATCGAAGCTGACATGGACCGAGTTTAGGGATTCATATTTGGAGCTTCACGGATCAAGCCTGAGTCGTGAGACTCAATCGAAGATTGAAACTGTTCTGGGGAGTTTTGAAGCCACTATTGGAGCACATCGGTTGACATCTGTAACAAGTCAGCACGTTTCAAAATGGCAGGCGGCTTTGCGGACGGATACGAAGTCAGAACACACGATTGCCAGCTACACGGCTCATCTGAAAGCTGCGTTCAACTGGGCGAAAGAACAGGGATTGATAGCCAAGATTCCATCGATCAAAAAGCCGAAGCGAGCCAGCACCAGCGAAGCAATGAAGGGCCGTCCAATCACTTCTGAAGAGTTTGAACGGATGCTCGCCCAGATTGTCGAGCCATACCTGAAACCGCTACAGCACGCGGGCTGGAAACATCTTTTGCGGGGTCTGTGGTGGTCGGGCTTGCGTCTGGAAGAGTCTCTCAACCTGTGGTGGGATCGTCTCGACCGTATCTCGATCGACCTGACATCTGGCAGGCCGTTACTCAGGATTCCCGCCGAAAGAGAGAAGGGCAACCGAGATCGACTTTACCCGGTAGCTACAGAGTTTGCCGAGATGATATTGGCAGTCCCGGAGGATGAACGTCGCGGGCCGTTCTTTACGGTGCTCACCAAAGAAGGAAAGCCGTACTCCAGAAGTCGCCATGCGGTTGGGCGTATCATCGCCGAACTGGGCCGGAAAGCTGGGATCGTCGTAAAGGCTCACCAGAAGACCGGAGAGAAAGAGTTTGCGTCTGCCCACGATCTGCGGCGTTCTTTCGGTGAACGATGGGCAAAGCGAGTTGAAGCCCCGTTCCTTCAGAAGATGATGCGGCATTCGGCAATCACTACGACGCTGCGATATTACTCGTCGCGAGATGCGGCAGATGCTGCTGCTCATATCGATCAGGCTTTCCATCGCTCACAGCCTGCCCCAGTGGCACAAGTTGACAACCAAGCGACGAATTCAGCCTCTGAGGTGACCTTTTAGGTGACCAGAGCCATTTTGCGGCTGCTTGGCCGCTGCTGAGTCTTCAGAAACCCAGTCATTTTATTAGCCAGGACGGGAATCGAACCCGTACGTCCCTTTACGGGACCCGGGATTTTAAGTCCCGTGCGTCTGCCTGTTTCGCCACCTGGCCGAGCGGAAAATTCCATCGGTCATGACATTGCTGAGCCATGACAACAATCCGTCACCACAGTGCAGAGACACTTCAATTCGGGGACGGAAACTCGACTTCCGGGCGAAGAGTATCGAAGATTGCGGAAAGTAAAAACTGAAGCCTGCACATTCTTGCAACGTGCAGGCTTCATTTCGCAGGTTTTACTGATTTTTCGGGACGAACTCGGCTGTCCGTGCGGCTTTTGGTTCAGGTGATTTCCGCAGATTCAGCCTACGGGATAATCAGGAACAGGCCGACCACCGTAGCGACTTCCACAACAGTCGCTTCTTCGTTGAACGGGATCTGGTAATGCTTCTTCGGAGCGAATTCTCCGGGACGGTAGTAGCCCAGGGCATACTGTTTTGAATGAATCGGATGCAGAGCCATCTGATATGGCAGCCCGACCAGTTGCGTTGCGAAGAGCCCCGTCGATGCAAACGGCTGCACAATCGGATGATACGTGTGACCGTAACGCTCCAGTGATGGATCTTCGAAATACAAAGGGTAGTGATAAAAGTTGGTCGGAGCCCACTGATACACCGTCGGACTGGCCTCACGAGGCTGA
>CANHVD010000260.1 GCA_947463775.1 Planctomycetaceae bacterium
CGAAGTAAGCATGTGGCAGAGACGCCCGGTGAACTCGACGGAGAAAAATATGACTCTGTCAGAACCTATTCAACACTAACGCTGCCTTTGACGATTCCCGTCGTTGAAGTGGTGTCACACAAACTACCCGCGTTGCCTCAGGGGATCACCAGTTTTGGTGCAGCGGTCGCCAGCGATCAGCTCTACGTCTATGGCGGCCATTTTGGCGACGCTCATCATTACTCAGAGGCGGGGCAGTCTGGTGAATTCCGTCGCATATCGCTGACAGTCGAGGATGCTCAGTGGGAGCAATTAGTTGGCGGTCCGAAGCTGACCGGACTGGCACTGGTTGAGCACCACGGCAAGCTCTATCGAGTTGGCGGATTCACAGCAAAGAATAAGGCCGACGAAGATCAGAGCTTGTGGTCTCAGGACGGCTTTGCCTGCTTCGATCCTCAAACCGGGGTATGGACTGAACTCCCGGCGATGCCGTCAGGGAGATCATCTCATGATGCGGCCGTCATGGACGGAAAATTGTATGTGGTGGGTGGCTGGAACATGCAGGGATCGGACAACACAGTCTGGCACACGACCGCACTCGTCTGTGATTTGACTCAGCCCGAATTCAAGTGGACGGAGATTGCCACGCCTCCATTTCAGCGACGAGCTGTCAGTGTTGCAGCGCATAAGGGCAAGATCTACGTAATTGGCGGCATGACGGAATCGGGCAGCACGACGACGGAAGTCAGCGTCTACGATCCCGCTACCAATACATGGTCTGTGGCTCCAAAGCTGAATGGAACCGGTATGGAGGGATTCGGAACTTCCTCGTTCGCGGCGGATGATCGTCTGATCGTGACGTCAATGTCCGGTGCGGTGCAGGTGTTGAGCGATGATGCGGCTGGGTGGATCGCCGTGGGGCAGGTGAACGAAGCTCGCTTCTTTCACCGACAACTGACAACAGCGGACGGGAAAGTTCTGCTCATCGGAGGAGCCAGTATGCAGACGGGCAAGACAAGCACGATTGAGCTGCTGCAATTTGTGGCGAAGTAAACATTTCACTCAGCCAGGACAATATCGATGAACCCTTTAGACCATTCACAGGACGAAGCCATATGACCGGCAACAGATCGGATCAATCTTCGTCCTCTCACGCTCGCAAAGCAGCAGACACCATGGGTGATGAAACAACACAGAACAAACTGCCCTGCGCCGTATCGCTGGATTTTGAGGAGCTCGCGCAGGGGCAACAGTGCATCCTGATTCGTCTGGCTGGCGAAACATACACGCTGCGAAAGACGCAATCCGGGAAGCTGATTCTCAACAAGTAGTTCGCGGGCTGTTTTACTCCATCAGCCCGCAATCGGCTCGGCAGCTTTGTCGGGGAAGAATCGGCCGTGCTCCAGAAAGTGTTGAACGGCCGAAATCACTGTCGCGTCGCTCATCAGGAACGCATGGATCTTCGGGATTCTCAGAAAGTCAGCGGCTCCAGGAAGGCGAGCACTCGCGACAGTCACGGTCCCGTCGTCATCACCGGGCAGAAGGCGATTGAATCCCTTCTCATCGCCCTTGCCTCCCACCACGATCCCGAACTCAAAATCCGGAGTCGGTAGCGATTTGATCGGCCCCAGCGGATCGCTGATCAATTCCTGACCAGCCGGGCCATAGATCGCCTTGAACAGCAGGTTTCGCTTGAGCATATCCGCCAGCTCGGCTCCGCCATTGGGCGTCCCCATCATCACCATGCGATGCAGTCGAGGATCACGTTGGTCCTTCAGATAACGGCGAACGACGATACCTCCCATGCTGTGAACGACGAAACTGATCTTCGTCACATCGGTCAGCGAATCCATCACCGACTTCAGGTAAGCAGCGGCTTGCTCCAGAGGAACCTGAGTACTCGGATACTCGAACGGAACATGAGTGAATCCGTCCTTCGGCATGGCCTTGATAATCGGTTGCAGTGACTTTGATGAACGAGCGATGCCGTGAAGATAGATCACGGCGTGCCCAGTATCCGGAGTCAGCCCCTGAGTGATCCGGAGTTTTTCCAGGACATCATCACACTGCTCAAGCGTCCCCGACGCATAGCGACGATTGTTGACATCCAGCAAACGATAGTGCCCCGTCAGCACATTGCGCTGAATTCGATAGCCTCGAAGAAACTTCAGGTCTCCCCAGAACTGCATGCCGCCCAGAGTCGGCAGGCCAGCCTGAGGATTTTTTTCCGTCGATGTTTCTTGCATTGGATTTGGCCTCTTTGCGCCAACTTCGTCTCTGGCCGTGACACGATCTGTTACAGCAGCACGCTATTTCGCCAGCGGCAACTGGTAGCCTTCACGATTGACACGGATCCGATAAAGGCTGGTTCCGGCGGTGACATAAAGCAGATTTGCATCCTTGCCTCGTCCGAATCCCACGTTCGTGGGAATTTCAGTTTTGATGTAGGCCAGTTCTTTGCCATCGGGTGAATAGACGCAGATCCCCGGACGATTCTCAGCTCGGACCGCCACATATAGATTTCCATCCTTATCGACGACAAGCCCGTCCGGCCCGTCATAAGGAGAATAATCGACAAGCGTCTTTCGTAACTTCGCAGTTCCATCGTCGGCAAGGTCATAGGCCAGCAACGCCATCAGGCCTTTTCGCAGTGGAGCACTGACACTATCGGCCTGAGGCTGCTCGTTGCCGCTGCTGAGTCGTTCCATTGCCGTTGCGCCGTTTTCGTTGCTGACGACATACAGAGTCTTCTGATCGGGCGAAACACAAACGCCATTTGCTTTGCCGGCATCTGTAATGATACGGTGCAGTGAACCATCCAGATCAATTCGATAAACACCAGCCACCGGCTGATCCAGGGGTTCGTGACCCAGATAGCGAGGATCGCTGAAATAGATGCGTCCCTTTTCGTCGATCGTAATATCGTTGGGGGAATTCAGCTGACGCCCATCAAACAAAGCCGCAATGATCTGGGCCTTGCCGGTCTTCATGTCAGTCCGAGTGACTCGGCGACCACCGTAGTCAGCCCCTTCGGCCACAATCATGTTGCCCGCCGCGTCAAATTTAATGCCATTCGACATACCGCTCGGTGAACGGAAGATCGAAGTTGTCTTTGAAGCCGGATCAAACTTCCAGATGAAACCCGCGTCGATAAAGCCTTTGGCGTCACGCGATTTATTGGAGAAGGTGATCTCACTGAAGTACACCATGCCGTCCGGGGCAACCGACACGCCTTCCGTCAGCACTTTTCCTTCAAAGAGTTTTTCGAGCACCGCATCCGGAGCCACAATCGGTTCATCGGCGGCCGAAGTATTCAAGCTGGCCGAGATCGCCAGAACTCCCGCAGCCAATCGCAACAATGAACATGTCAGTCGAATTCGGTTCAGCATCGTATGACCTCTTTGATCTTGAAAAGGTGGAGCCAATATCGCGTCAGATAACTGGTCACTGGAACCGGGGATTCTGCCAAAGCTTTCGCCCGGGGCCTTGATTACTCCCTGGTGGTTTGGTTCGAAACAATGTCCTCAATTGGTGAGCCTGCGTTCGCTGGCGCGAACTTATCTCACCCTACAGATTGCACCGTTTGTTGTAGGGTGTGACAAGTGAGCCTTAGCGAACGCAGGCTCACCAGTTGAATTTGAAAATATTCGCGCTGCAGGAGGGCTGTTCTAACGCGGAATATAAAAACATCAAGCCGCAACGCGTTTCAACGGCACTTGCGGTCAATATACTGCCGCAATGCAGACGCTGCATGAATGAAGACCGTCTGAGATCTCAACCACCATTTTGGAGTAAAACATGAATCGATCATTGGGCAATATTATCGCTGATTCACTGGAACTTTCTGTGGGCTACGGCGAACGACTTCTGAAAGATGTGACGGCTCAGAATTTTGCACGGTATGCATCCCCTGGGGGAGCTCTGATCGAATCCAATCATCCGGCGTTTGTGTACGGACATCTTGCACTTTACGGACCTCGTATTCTGTCTCAGTTGGGACAGTCCGGCCCCACCACGCCGGCGAATTTTGAAGCCGTGTTTTCCAAAGATGCCAAGTGCGTCGATGATCCGACAGGTTCTGTTTATCCCGCGATGGAAGAAGTGACTAAAGCTTTCTTCGAAGGTTACAAAGCCGCTGCGGCCGCTCTACGATCAGCTCCGGATTCTGCGTTTGAGGTCCCCAATCCGATGGAAGGCCGCATGGCGACTCTGTTTCCAACGCTCGGATCTTTGCACACGTTTTACTGCGGCGGACATCTGATGATGCATCTCGGTCAGATCAGCGCATGGCGCAGAATGACTGGGCTTGGCGCTGCGTGATTGGATGGTCAGTTTTGCCTGTTGTGGTGTAATCGTGCGAGCGAATGGCGACTGCACCATGAACGCAGTCGCCTGCGGCTTGCCGTTAAACGAGCCGCATGGTCTGGTCTTTTGAAAACTTGCATGGAGATCCACGGTGAAATCTTTATCTGTTGGCTTCGCTCGTTTAGTCTCGGCTCTGGCGATGATCCTTGCTTTTGCCCCGGTGAACTCTGTCATCGCGTACGATGAGACTAAGCCTGCGGAAGCAACTCAGCAGCCTCTGACGATGAAGCTCTGGCCCGACAAAGCGCCCAATGGCGATGATACGTTTTCTCCATCGGATGCAAAGATCACCGTTCATCTGGCGAAGGAACCAAACGGGACTGCGATTGTGATCTGCCCGGGTGGCGGATACGGCGGCCTTGTGACCGGTGCGGAAGGTCATGGGATTGCACAGTGGTTGAATTCGCATGGCATCACGGGCGTGGTTCTGGAATATCGACTTCCAGCGGGTCGCTCGTTCGTTCCGCTGATGGATGCGCAGCGAGCGATTCGACTTGTTCGAGCCCACTCGATGGAATGGAAGGTCGAAGCGAACAGGATCGGCATCATGGGATTTTCGGCGGGCGGGCATCTGGCTTCAACGGCAGCGACTCATTTCAATGACGGCGACGCGGCGGCCGCTGATCTATTGGACCAGTTGAGTTGTCGTCCGGATTTCGCCGTGCTCGTTTATCCCGTCGTGACGATGGGCGAGAAAACTCATGGTGGCTCACGAACAAATCTGCTGGGGCCAAATCCAACGCCGGAGATGATCGAACTCTTCTCGAATGAGAAACAGGTGACGGACAAGACACCGCCGATCTTTCTGACTCACGCGATCGACGATGCTCCTGTGCCCAGTGAGAACAGCAAGGCACTTTATGAGGCTCTGCAGAAGGCCGGTATTGCATCGAAGTATCTTGAGCTTCCGTCTGGCGGCCATGGCCTTAACGGCTACAAAGGCCCGATGTGGGATGCCTGGCAGAAGCAATCGCTCGAATGGCTGGCCGAACTGAAATTGATCCCCGTAGCCGCCGAATAGCAGGCAAATCGCTCTGGTCACTTCGTAGACTCAAGCTGCGTCAGTGGTTGATCACACAAGTGATGTTGGGGTTCGCGTTTTTCTGTTCGCGCTGCATAGGCTTGTGTGTCTTGGGCCGGAGCAGGGAAACGAGCCCCGGTTTTTATGATGTGTATGCCGTCGGCATTTGCCGAGAGAATCGTGCTTGATGGCTACAGTTATCAGGGGTACTCGTTCCGCGTAGCTGCACTTGGCTTTTTGCAATCACGGCACTCTCAAAAGTCTACTCGAGCTCGAACGCGGACAAAGAATTCGGGAATCGTGCTGAAGGTGACTTTGGCTCGATCACGAGCAGCCCTCCTGCAGTCATCGGCCTTCAACTTGAAGGAAAGACGAGTTGCGTTTCAACGTCCGCAGGCAGGCCCAGATGAGAATACCCGCGAGCAGAAAGACGCACCAGGGAAAGGTGACTGCGATTCGACCTGAATCAAACCAGTCCCCAAAAAACTCCAGCAGAAAGCCAACAACGACAATTTGGAGCAACGTGTTGTATTCTCGCCGAAGTACATTGCGCAACGAGAATCTGAGTTTGGGTGGCGTGTAGTTCCGCCAACTGGGGATGAAGGCCGGCGTGCGTTGAATCCAGATGCTGAAGTCTTCACCGAACTTTGATCGCAGGAAGGCTTCTTCCGCCAGCATGATCCGTTCGTAATACAACCAGAACGTCAACGTATACATCACCGGAAACCACCACGTCAGGGTAAAGCATGCGAGCCCAAGGCCGACTAGATAGTTGGCGAGATAAAGAGGGTGTCTGACGGTCGAGTAGATGCCGGTTGTGTTCAGCGACTCGGCAACTTGACCGACCGTGTTTCGCCCCGACGTTCCGGCTGGAGTGTGGCCTACCGTCACAGCACGGATAAGCATGCCCAGAAAACTGATCCCCAAACTCACGATTTCAATGCTGTCGGCGGTTAAACCATCATGCTTGGGGTGCGGAATTGGCAACATCGCAACAACAGCGCCCACAACAACTGCGATCGGAAGAAAGCTTCGCCAGCGAAACAACCAATTGCCGGTATTCGTCAACTCACGCTGCAAACCCATACTGAAGACCGCCATTTTCCTGAAGATAAACGGGATGATGTGCGAGCAGACTCAGCGCGGCAAGATCCAGTTGAAAGTCGCGGAACGCTAACGATGTCAAATCAATTGCTCCAGTTGGTGTTGATTAATTCGTGTTTATCTTGGCCCGCTCAACTCCTCAGAAAGACTGCTGATTCGATAGACTTCTGCGAGCGTATCAGGCTGTCAGGCGGAATGTTTTGCTGGCGAGTCAATGTCACGGGTTCTTGTTGTTGAAGACCAACCCAACCTCCTGAGAAGTATTGTGTCGGCAACGACCGAGGCTGGATTCACTGTCGTCGGAGCTTCGACGCTGAGGGAAGCCACAGAACAACTCAGTAATTCGCCCGATCTTGTGATCCTCGACATCATGTTGCCGGATGGCAGCGGCCTCGACTGGCTAAAATGCTGTCGGAGCGAGAAAAACGACGTGCCCGTTCTGCTCCTGACAGCTCGTGACTCCATTGAAGACCGCGTCCGTGGTCTCGACTGCGGAGCGGATGACTATCTGATCAAGCCGTTTTCGATCGATGAACTGCTTGCAAGAGTGCGGGCACTGCTGCGTCGACGGTTACCTGAACCCCGCAATGAAGCGAGGATGCTGCAGATCCAGGACATTCAGGTCGATCTGATGGCCAGAACTGTACTTCGAAACGGTCGCCCGATAGAACTTCAGCCACGACAGTTCGAACTGCTTGTCTTCCTCATGCAGAATCGAAATCAGATCGTCACCCGCGAGATGATTGCGGCCAGTGTGTGGAAACAGCCTGATGCCACATGGACGAATGTTATTGAGGTCCACATCAATCATCTTCGAAAGAAGCTGGAACTGCCGGGCACCACTCCAATGCTGCAGACAGTTCGCGGCAAGGGATACCGATTAGGAGACGCCCTGTGAAAAAGCTTTCCATCCGCTGGAGTCTGTCGCTGTTCTTCTCCCTGGCCGTCGCTGGGATCGTCGTCGTGTTCGGGATCGTTCTGATTCTGATCACTCGGCAGCAACTGTTAGCGAGGACGGACGCAGCGTTGCGGGAAGAGTTGCGTGAGATCCTTTTGGAAGCGGAACTGCATCAGTCCGTCGCTGAGTTTCAGAAAGCAGCTCAGACTCGTTTCTATCATCACGACATTTATGACTTTGTCGTTGTGGATGACAAG
>CANHVD010000261.1 GCA_947463775.1 Planctomycetaceae bacterium
CGCAAGTCCATCCAGTCCATCCGTGAGATTCACGGCATTCGAAACTGAAATGATGACTAAGGCGGCCCACGGGATATACAGCCAATCGATCGACTCGGGCAGCCATCCGGATAAGGACAACCGCGAGTTGCAGGGACCGATTCGAAAGAAGAAAAGAAAAACAGCGGCCGTGAGAGCAATCAATGTCTGTGCAGATAGCTTTTGTCGAACCGTCAGTCCTTTTTTTGTTGTCGTGGCTTTGATCCAGTCGTCGATCGCGCCGACAAGACACAGTGTCAATGCTGTGAGGCTGATGATGATTGTCGGCTCTGCGGAGACTGCCGTTGTCGTGAACAAACTGGTCATGAAGGCCAGTAAGATAAGAACACCGCCCATTGTGGGCGTCTGCCGCTTTGATGCATGCAGAGCATCAAGCGTGGCTGAATCACTGGCGATTCGTTCGCGTAATCGTAATCTCAGCAGGCGAATGACGAATGGTCCGACGACTACAGAGACGACGATCGCTATGGCCGCGGCGAACAATGGTTGTTGCAGTAATCCAAAATTGATGGAAGCCTGAGTCACAATAGGGTGCCCCCAAAAAAAAGGGACAGGCCCCCATCACGGTCGCTTTTCCCCGTGATTCCGGGATCTCTGCGGGAGCCGGTCTCGGTTTCTCTGAGCGTTCCAGGATTAATCTCGAGACTCCGCCTTGATCGTAATGATTGCATCACGAGCGATTACATCAATCTGTTTTCGATCCGCACTGTGTACACACCGAAGTGGTCGTGAAGAAGAAATCGATGGCTCAGCGGCAAGGATATTCCCCGTGGCAATATCCACAAGTTGCAGCTTCAGGGTGAGATTGCGTTTCTCGTTAGGCTGCAGTTCATCAACGGGTGGCTGACTCCACATCAACATGACATCGGTTGGCGCACCATGAATTTCGGGGATAGAAGTTTCCTGAAGCGGCATCGTCCATTTGACTGCACCAGTGTTCGGATCGAGGCATAGGAGTGGTCCACCATGCATTCGGGGATCTCTTAGGCGAAAGCTGCCTTCAAGAGAGCGAATTACGAATTCTCTTTGCTCTTCAAGCCCCACAAAAAGCTGCCCGTGTCGTTCGAAGGCGGTCAATCCAAATACGATTCCGGTCTTGATGTGAGACGCGGCTGGTGTGCGAAACACGACTTTGCCGGCAATCGTATCTAACAGGACAATTTCAAAATCTGAAGTGACGGTGACAACACGTCCGTCGCTCAGTACTTGAAACATACTGTCGGGATTGTGACGTCCAAGAATAATAGGGTCGCTGTTCTGCAATGCATCAAGACCTGTGCCGCCATCAAACAAGTGCAGTTGCGAATTACTATCCGGAAACAGCAGGCAACGTCCCACGGTTACGGCGTCGCTGATTCGTCCGATTGAGAGCCGTCCAGTGCCGAGTGATTTGCCATCCCGCGTGCTGAATCGTTCATAGCTGGAGAGATCAGTTCCCATCACAACCGTCGTACTATGATCGCCGAAGATTCTTTGGACACCCGGGATTGGGCGAGTGGCAGGAGATAGCCGAAGTCGTCTGACCCAAAGGTCCTGTCCGGTCAGAGGATGAGTACAGTGCAGTTCGTCTCGATAGTGCCAGACAAAATGGTCGGCCCCGAGTGGTCCGAATTCAATCATGGAGTTATCAACTTCGGACTTCGCCAGCCGTCGGTTCCACAGGACGGTTGCTTTGTCCGGCACGATGCAGGAGACCATCGTAATTTGTTCGGCACCGGCGAACGGAACAAGCCCCGGAGTTGTTACGCCATTCGACAAGGCGCGATATCCAATGGTGTTGCGGTGGAAAGCAAACGGCAGCGGAACTCGGTCACGCAAACTGCCATCATTCATGTCAACAGAGACCAGTTCAGGCATATTTCCCGGTCCGTCAACAAGAAAGAACTTCGGCCGAATCCAGGTCGGTAAATTGCTGATCCACAGTCCCTTCTCGACACGCTGCATATCCCAATCGGTGACGCACAGGCTCTGCGTCGACTCGAAGGCGACATTACGTGCATTCTCTGAAGTCAGGCCCGGTAGAGTTGTCAACTTTACGACGGGCTCTGCCAGTGCTGATGCAGCCTTTCCCGGATCGTCTACTAGTCCTGCGATTACGTCACGCTGCCGAAGTTCGGTCAGTATCTTTTTGGGCAGCGGGGAATTGGAGATGCTCTGCCAACTGATGGCTACCGTCTCGGCTGAAGAAAAATCTCCGGTCCTGATCAATTGTTCGATGAGTTCGCTGCGTCGCTGATCTGAGCTGATCTGATTTGGAAACAATGTTAAGTTTGCTGCCAGTTGGCGGCGTTTCGGGATTGAAAGTGAAGCAGAATCGCCACTATCAGCGAAAGGCAGCGATCCGGATTCTTCAAGCAACAGTTCCGGTCTGACACTCCAGCCATCGGTAATCGTGACCGCTTTGTGCCACTCTGGAAATTCAGAAAGCTGCTGAATGTCATCCGCACTCAGTGAATTCTCGGGATTATTGAGAACTGTCAGGACGGCTGCACGAACCTGCTGCTCAGAACTCAGGTTCAACAGAGGAAGCAGCTCTGCTCGTTCCGGACTGATCAATGTCTGAGGACTTGTGTTGTTGCCCGACTCCATCGACTGAACGATTCTGGCGGCCCAATCCTGAAGAATGAGTTCTCCCAGATATCTCTCAAATGGTTCTCTGAGTTCTTCGTCGTCTGCGTCTGTTGTATTGCCTGTTCCGCTGGTCGCAATGTTGGCGGCTGACTTCAGAGTTTCGATAGCAAGTTGATCGTCACCGTTGATCAGCAGCGCCTGGATCCTGGTCAATACCTTAGCAGATGTTTCACGGGTTATAGGGTCCTGCAACGGGATTGTTTTTGGCAGCGAGTCCGATCGAGGGAACACAGCGAGCGAAACGGGAGTTGATGCGTAAACATACTCATCATCACTTGTAATCGCCCCGAATTGCAGTGACGCATCGGATGGCAGGAAAGTTGGTCGCTGCCGAACGATCGTGCCGTCGTCCGTGTTAACGGAAAGCACATGACCATCAGCCTGCGGAATCAGACAGCGACGACCGCGACATTCCGCGCGGCCGGATGTTCGCATAATTGCCACGACCCAGTTCTGATCTCCTGTCTTCAGGCTGACGCTTCGGCAATGACGTTCACCAACCAGAATCGCCTGACCATTGGTAATTCCAGCGACGTAATAGTCCGGGCTGCCACCAGTATCACCCGGCCCGAATGCTCTTCGAGAAACACTCCAGATAATTTCGCCAGTCTCTGCATTGATCCCATGAAGTCTTTGAGATCGAGTGTCTGTGCAGACGATGACGCCATCACCGGTCATCGGCAGCAGGACACATGGAGATTCGATCTGCAAATCCTCGTCGACACCTGACTGCCAGCGAAAACCTCGATTCTGTTGAGGCGACTCGTCGTCGCGAATGGCAGTAGCCCACAGCAGTTGACCGTCGAAGGCTCGTGCTGCAATCATGATCCCGGAAGGAAGCGAACAGATGACTGAGTCACCGGCCACCATGCAGACTGAAGTGGTGCGAACAGGATTCGCGCCATCCTGGTAGCGGCTCATCAGATCATCAGAAAACGTCAGCGGCTGCTGCCAGATAATGTCGCCTGTTCCTCGCCGCAGGCAGTTCAGCCATTGCAGGTCTCTAAACATTGACGGCACAAAAAGCAGTTCACCGAGGCCCACAGGAGGAGCCTGAAAGCGATGACCATTCAACGTCAGAGCCGCCTGACTGCTACCGGAGCTCGCTCCTGCGTGCTCCACTGGCTGTGTTACCGACGGCTGCGATTGCGACGCCTGAGTTTGACTCGCATTGTTTGTAGCAGTACTCGATAAAGACGGTGCTGCTGAGTTTGAAGGACTTCCAAACAGGCTTCTTTCACTTGGGGGCTCGGCTTGCATCGGCAGGTAACCGAATTTCGATTGATCACCAGCGATCCATGCCACGCTTGGCACACCCTCCGGCTTTGCTTTGCGGAGCGCGACAATCCGAGTTGCCTGAGGAGCCTCTGCTAGTGCCGTTGGATCAGTTTGAGGTCCCCCAAGTCGCAAACGTCCGCGAGGGCGGAGGCCGTTCTCTGCCAACTCTGGGTCAGGTGAAAAGAAGTTGAAGCGATCGATCAAATACAGAAACTCATCGTCGCTGGACATCAGGCCAAATGCCGCGAGTCCATTGAAAATTCCCGGTTCATCAACAGTGCCGCCGCGGAATCGCAGATTGTCTGCATCACCCTCGTGAGAGTTGTTGATGCTCTCCTCACGATCAAACGTCTGCGTGGGCATTGTCCACTTCTGTCGACCAGTGGATTTTTCGAAAGCAATAACACGAAATGGGGTCCGGATAATCAGGCTGTTGTCCCACAGTACGGGACGCCAGTTTCTGAAATCACTGAAGGACTGTGCAGAACCCGGAATCATCGACTCCAACGCGTTGCCTGCCTGAGGTTGCGGGAGGCCCGGAAAACTCCAGATGTCTTCGGCCCATGTCCACACGGCTTTGGGCCACGGAGGTGAAATGGTTCCAGCGTCTTCGACGGTTGATAGGGAAAGCCTGGTTGTAGAGTCAGTCGCGGCATTGTGCCGATTCGGAATAATGTCAGCACTACTTGTAAGTTCGATACCCAATTTTTCCAACAATGACTTCGACCTGTTGCGGACGGACTCTTCGTGGATCGTGCCTGCATAGTCGGCAGTCATTTGCCGCAATCGCTGTTCAACATCCCGGCGGCGTCCACTCAGGAAGTCTGCTGTCAGACTCAGAATCGCGGCTCGAGTTCCGGACTCTGTGAGCGGAAAACTGCGGGCGACCTCCGACAGAGCAGATCGGTTCCCTGATGTTATCGCCTGATGAAAGTTTGAATCTGCGAGGACAGTCATGGACTGCATCCACTGCTTCTGCGCGGAGTGATCAGCTGTCACTAAACGACGAAGTGCCTGCTGCCGGACTCCGGAGGGTTTGGAGGTCTTCGGATCAATGCGAAAGACATCGGTCGGATAGGCAAAGATCTGCTGCAACGCTTCGAGAGATTCACTCGTGAAGAGACCATCTGCGCCAGTGCGAATTGATTGCAGCAGGAGTTCCTGTTCACGAACTCGAATGAGGTTCTCAGCCAGGATTTGCGCAGGGCCGTGCTTTTCAATCAGTGCGCTCTCATTGCTTTCATCGCCGGTTTCGTCGGCAGCAAACGAGCCCACTATTGATGCGAAAAACACTGCTGGGCAGAGCACGAATGCACACAGTACTGTGACGGCAATCCACATCCCGGACAGCCATCGATACTTGCGACCGCAGTCACCAGTTGTTGATGTGGCTCGGGCTACTCTGGAAAAGATGAGTGGTACGGTCTTCGTCATGACCGTAGCTTGCCGAAATTCGGAAAAAAATAACAGTGAGACTTGGGCGGCGACGTCCGAGGAATGCAGTGAAGCGGAAAAAACGTAATGGATGGCGTTGCCGCTCTTGCAATCGAGCGTCCTTAGCTGCTGCCAGCCTCGAGCGGCGTATTGAAACAGTCACCGTGCCGCTTGTAGTGCTGGCTTCAGCCGGTATTCCATTGGATATTTGGGCAACAATTCTGATTAAAGTCGGCACTACGCACGAAATCAACTGGTCTTAGGCCGTTTCAGGACAGCGAATCGGCCAGCGCCCAGAAATCGGGTGGTGGCGAAGTTCGAAACTGCATCCATTCCCGAAGAATGGGGTGAAAGAATCCAAGAGACGCGGCGTGCAATGCATGTCGCTCTTCAGTTGGATCATCGCCATCAAATCTCGGAGCCTGTTTGATTGTGCCATGCGGACCGTAATATTCGTCGCCCAGAATCGGATGACCGATGTGAGACAGGTGCACTCGAATCTGATGATTGCGTCCGGTAAACAGAACACACTCAACCATCGAGTAACGTTCAAATCTTTCGACGACGGTGGCTCGAGTCTTCGCAGGCCTCGCGTTCTTTGCGTCCGCCCGCGCCGACATCAGAACGCTGTTACCGCCAGGACGTTGTCCTATCGAAAACTCCAGCGTGCGGGTTTCAAAATCTGGACAACCTTCAATCAGGGCCACGTACGACTTGGATAACTTCCCCTGCTGGAAGTCGATCGACAAAAGTCGATGAGCCAAATGCTCCTTGGCCGTGACAATCAGGCCACTGGTCATGCGATCCAGGCGGTGCACGACACCGGGCCGAAGAAGTCCTCTGAGGGCAGTCTGCCGATCCAGATGACTCTGGAGGACATTGGACAGAGTTCCATCCTGAAAATCTCCCACCGGATGTGCAACAAGGCCGGCGGGTTTATCGACAACAATCAGCCATGGATCTTCGTAAACAACTGAGACCGGGATCGGTTCCGGATCCAGCAATTTGTCAGGAGGTTCAACCAGTCGAAGTGATACTCGTTGTCCGCGGAAAACCCTGTCTTCAGGAGCTGCAGGTTGATCATCGATCTTCGCGAGACCGGCCGTTACCATTCGATTAATGCGCCACGACGTATAGTTGCGCAGATGTTTCGAAAGGAACGAGTCGATTCGAACCCCTGAAAGATAGGCTTCGACAATGCACTCAATAGTCAGTGGAATTTCAGACATCAGAACCAATGGCAGCTATCGATAACTTCCTGGAGTTTTTCGCAACGGTTCGACAACGATAGCCGGAGCCGTCGAAACGTTGGGCGCAGGACGGGTCATTCCATACCGTGAGGAGTTCGCGGGAAGCGTGTTGTGACTTTGCGAGACTGGTCGTGCCAGCGTTCCAGACGGATTGTTATTTGTGGGGCTGGCTGGCCGGCTGGCGGTTCCAACGGGCTGCATGTAGCGTTGATTCTGTTGAGCTCCGGGGCTTGTCACGGCGTCAGCAAATTGAACTGGTGGACCGGTTCGTCTCGGCACAGATTGCGTCGGAATCTGCTGTGATGAGACAGGTCGATTGATTTGGCCGTAACGGCTGGCTCCGGAACTGTATCCCTGATTGCGATTCATCGCCGTGGCTGTGGTCAAACGACCATCGGCTCCTATCATCAACTGCTCATACTGGGGCTGAAAACGAGTCTGTCCGGGCGTTGCGGGTACAGCGTCCGGCGGAGCAGGCAGCGGAGGCAGAGCCAACGACCCTGACGGCACTGGAGGCACTTGTTGGGATGGCTGTGCCGAAGAGGGAGCTAGTGATTCCAATGACTGAGTTTGCGGAGGCGCACTATATTGGTGGAGCGGAGCCTGAATTGTTGGATTGCCCATTGGCGTTCCATAATGCAGCTCGGTCGAAGAGTTAGCAGCTCCGTGATTCGGCACAAACATCTGATGCGAATCAGGGCTTGGCTCCTGAGATTGCGGCGATCCTGAATAGCTTGGATCGACGGCTGCCTCGTGTTGTTGCGGAGCATAAACACTCCCTGAGTGATCATAGCTCGTCGTACCGTCGGACGGCTGCCCGTAGCAGTTGCCATGGGAATCACAGGGAGGCAGTGCAGGAAATCGCTGCCAGCATGTTTGGTTATAGCCCCACGCAGGTTGGCATCCTGCAAAAGTATGAGGACGTGATGGTTCATCCTTGAAC
>CANHVD010000262.1 GCA_947463775.1 Planctomycetaceae bacterium
TGGAGCGACTTCGCCTTTCGGGCCAGAACCAAAAACGTTGCCTGAAAGGCATCTTCGGCATCGGCTGCTTCCCGAAGTATTCTTTGGCAGACAGACATCACCAGACTTTGGTGACGTTCCATCAAAATCGCAAACGCGGACTCATCTCCGGACACGAACTGGTTCAGCAGTAACCAGTCCGTCGGGAGCTCGCCCGGCTGCGGTGTTTGCCGAGCCCCCTGTCGTTTCCATGGCAATAGTCTCATGATCGAACCGGCCGACATTCGCATGACCCCACCGAGGCAAATTGGCACCAGAACTCAGTATCATATGCCCGCTGGTTTCGCGTTGGCGGTAGGATTCTGAGGATTTATTTCCGGAAAAACGCACCGATGAACAATGCAGGGGCGTCGTGTCGAAGAAAGGCTGTGTCAGATGAACCAATGGCGGCTGAATTAGTTATTTTTCGCGGCCAACTCTGAGAAGTCGTGCTGAGATGATGGAATCCGGTGGACCTGATCGAGACTTGGCATTTGATGACGGAACTCGTCCCGTTACGATTATTCAGCGTTGTGGTATTCTGAGGAATCTTTGCTCAGAACAGGCCCTGTCTCGAAATTCCTGACGCTGTTTCAGCCGCATGAGATTCGACTGGTGAGGGGCGACGTCTTGTAAATGTTTGAGTCTCCTATTCTCGACTGAAATCCTGATATGTCTGTTCGAACTCGCTTTGCCCCCAGCCCGACCGGATACATGCATATCGGCGGAATGCGGACGGCTTTGTTCTGTTGGTTGTGGGCGCGCCGAAATCGTGGCCAGTTTATTCTGCGCATCGACGATACGGATCAGCAACGAAACATTGATGCGGCCCTCGGTCCAATTCTGGACGCGTTTCGCTGGCTGGGGCTCGACTGGGATGAAGGTCCGGAAGTCGGTGGTCCATACGCTCCGTATTTTCAATCGCAACGCCGCGCGTCCTACGACGCCGCGCTGAAAAAGCTTCTCGACGCTGGCCGCGCTTATCGCGACTTTGAAACACCAGAAGAAACTCAGGCTCAGCGAGAAGCAGCAGAGAAAGAAAAACGAGTTTACATCAGCAGCCGCGCGTCGCTGTCATTAAGCAACGATGAAGTTCTGCAACGCATTGCGGAAGGGCGTGCATTCGTAGTTCGACTGTTGGTTCCTCGCGGCGACAAGGTCGTGATCGACGATCATGTGCGTGGTCGCGTCGAATGGGATTGCAGTCTGATGCCGGATCCAGTGGTGGCTCGTAGTGACGGGTCTCCGCTCTACAACTTTGCCACCGTCGTCGACGATGCGGCCCTGGAGATTACTCATGTGATCCGTGCCGAGGAGCATTTGCCGAACACGCCGATTCAAGTGCTGCTCCATCGAGCGCTCGGGAATAAGACTCCGGAGTGGGCTCATATTCCTTACGTTGCCTCTCCGGGCGGCAAAGAGAAAATGAGTAAGCGCAAGATCGACAAGTATCGCACCAATCCACAGTTTCAGAAGCTATTCGAACTGGGCGATCAAGTCCTGAGCCGCATTGGCATCGATCCGAAGTCTGATGCATTGTCGCCGGTAATGGTGGCGTATTATCAGCAGGTTGGTTTCCTGCCAGCCGGGGTACTGAATGCACTCGTGCGGCTGGGCTGGTCGCTGGATGATCAGGCCGAGTTCTTCTCTCTGGATGAAATGCAGCAGAAGTTTACGCTTGAGCGAGTCATCAAAAGTGCAGCCGGACTGGATCCGGACAAGCTTCTGAACTTCCAGGCTCACTGGATGAGCCAGTTGCCAACCAGCGAGAAGCTGGACGGATGTCTGCCGTTTCTTAAGAAGGCGGGCCTGATTGATGATGAGGCTGATCCCTCAACGCGTGATCGTGTGGCCAGTGTGATCGAGCTCGCTGGTGACCGCCTGCGCGTGTTTGGGGACATCTTTCAGCTGGATGAGTTTTTTGTTGTTGACGAAGACCTGAAGATTGATGACAAGAACTTCCAGAAACGCGTTGTGAAACCAGAGAACGCGATTGATCTGCTGCGTGATCTTCAGAAGCGGCTCAGCAATTTGACAGACTTTGTTGCCGGGCCAATTCATGATCTCCTGCAGGGATTTGCTGCCGAAAAGCAGGTCAAAGTGGGCGATGTCTTTCCAGCACTTCGGCTGTGTGTAACGGGGAAAGCTCAGGGAGCGGACCTGTTTAAATCTCTGGAACTTCTCGGACGCGAATGCGTGGTTCGTCGTATGGACCGAGCGATCGGTCTCGCGGAATCTCAACGAGTTTAGGTTTTCGACGAGCGGCAGGGCGTGGGCCAGGTCTTCGTTCGAAGCACATTGTGAAATCAGTATTTCAAAGTGAAATTGATCGACTCGGAGGGCTGACGCCCTGCCGCTCGCCCTTAGAGACCGGATGTTTCAACTATGCCAACTGTCCTTGTTACTGGTGGTGCTGGGTTTCTGGGAAGTCATCTCTGCGATCGACTCATCGAACGCGGCGATGATGTGATCTGTGTGGACAATTTCTTCACAGGATCAAAAGAGAACGTCCGGCACCTGATCGGGCATCCTCGCTTTGAGCTGATTCGCCACGATATCGTACATCCGCTGTATGTCGAAGCCGATCGGATCTTCAATCTGGCGTGTCCGGCTTCTCCAGAAGCTTACCAGTTCAACCCAATCAAGACGATCAAAACGTCGACGGTGGGTATGGTCAACATCATGGGTCTCGCTAAACGCTGCGGCGCGAGAGTGTTGCATGCTTCGACGTCAGAAGTCTATGGCGATCCGCTGGTTCATCCTCAGACTGAAGATTACTGGGGGCATGTCAATCCGATCGGTCCTCGCAGTTGCTACGACGAAGGCAAACGCATCGCGGAATCGCTGATGGTGAATTATCATCAGGAACACGGGACTGAAATTCGCATTATCCGAATCTTCAATACCTATGGTCCTCGCATGGCTCCGGACGACGGGCGAGTTGTCTCGAACTTCATCATGCAGGCGCTCAAGGGCGAAGATCTGACGGTGTACGGCGATGGCTTGCAGACTCGTTCGTTCTGCTATTGTGACGATCTGATCGCCGGCATGATGAAGCTGATGGATCAGGATGATCACACCGGTCCGATCAATATCGGCAACCCAGTTGAGAATACGATGCTGGAGCTGGCTGAAGCAGTGATCAAGGTGACCGGCAGTCGCTCCAAAGTGGTTCACATGCCGCTGCCGAAAGACGATCCCAAGAAGCGATGCCCGGATATCACCAAGGCAAGAACTCTGCTGGGCTGGGAGCCAAAAGTACGGCTGGCGGAAGGTTTGAAGTCGACAATGGAGTGGTACAAGCTAAAGCTGGAACAGAGTCAGGCGAAATCCTGATTGAGTAACAGTTGCGAGAAGCGATTAGCTCGGCTTGAACAGACCAACGAATTGAACAGGAGATAACGGAGCTAACAGAGGGAATCCCAATTGAGCCCAATCTCTGCTTCCTCTGCTCTCTCCTGTTATACTTCGATAAACCGGTTTGAACGTCCCCCAGATGCGTGAGCTTCCCCACAGTTCAACACTTGAACTGACCAAGAAATTCAACAGGAGAGAACAGAGTAAACAGAGGGAATCCCAATTGAGCCCAATCTCTGCTTCCTCTGCTCTCTCCTGTTAAACTTCGATCTACTCCTATCCAGAGTCGCCGAATGCGTGAACATTCCCGGGGGCTTCCCGAATTCTCACGAATCCAGCTACAAAGCCACATCTCAGTTCGCTCGAGGCAATTTAAGGTCTCTTGCAGCCGTTCAAATATCACAATAACGCTGAGCGGTATAGATGCTTGAGCGTCCGCTGATAAAGCAGGCGACGAGACATGCCACTGTAATATAGAGCAGGAATTCTCCGCCAAAGAGTTCGACCGCCATCACGGTGCTGGCCAATGGGCAATTCGTAGCGGCCGCGAAGACCGCAACAAATCCGAGGGCCGCAAACAGGTCGGTTGGAACTCCCAGAAAAGAAGACAAGGAGTTTCCAAGCGTTGCTCCGATGAAAAACAGCGGCGTGACTTCACCGCCTTTGAAGCCACTGCTGAGCGTCACCACGGTAAACACCAGCTTCCAAAGCCAACTCCACGTCTCCGCTCCTCCCGCTTGAAAGGCTCTGACAATGGTGACAGATTGCTCATCGGCTGACTTCACGCCAAGGCCAAGATAGTCGTCTGTTCGCGCGATCAGGAACAGCGCGATCACCAGCACGCCACCGACGAACGGTCGCAGTAGCGGATTCGGGATGAGTCTTTTGAACTGTCGACTCAGGAAATGAGACAGTTCCGTGAACATCAGACTGGCCAGACCAAAGGCGACGCCGGCAAGTACAGTGCAGAGCAGCAGCCGAGCCTCGAATGGCGCCAGATGCGAGGTCGCTCCGGTTGGAAGCAACGACGCGATCGAATAGTGAGTATGCCCGATGCCCCAGGCGAGACAGGTTTGATCTGCTGCGATCGATGCGATCATGCATGGAAGGATGCTGGTCGAATTCAGACGCCCCACCGTCAGCACTTCCATGGCGAAGATCATCCCCGCCACCGGAGTTCCAAACACGCCAGCAAACCCGGATGCAATTCCGGCCGTGAGCAGAATCTTTGTGTCTTCGGTGCTCATTCTCGGAATCATTCGCGACAGGCCCGCGGCCAGACTACCACCCATCTGCACAGCGGTTCCTTCGCGGCCTGCAGAACCACCAAACAAATGAGTCACCAGAGTACTCAATAGTACCAACGGAACCATCCGCAGTGGAACGCCTTCGCCAGGTTCATGAATCTCATTCAGAATCAGATTGTTTCCTGCCTCCGTCGATTTGCCGAATGTGGAGTAAACATATCCGACCAGAACGCCAGCTATCGGCAACAGCCACAGGAGCCAGGAGTTCTCGGCCTGCAAGCTGGAACAATGTTCCAGGAGCCAAAGAAATAAAGCGCACGACGAACCCGTCAAAATCCCAAGGAGACTGGCCAGAAGAGTCCACTTCAGCAGGTAACCGGGCGAAGTCATTCCAGAAGATCCATCAGACTGGTGGTTTCCGAAATTGCGGTGATTTCTGTTCCTCGCCACGGACAATGGAACAGTGGGACTTTCGGCAACCAATGTCTGATCTGTGCCGCGTTCGTGGGGATGGAAGGATCTGCGTTCTCCGGAACGACCGAACTAATCTCGTTCAGCACAACAGCGACAACATTCACGCCATGTGTTTGCAGAGCTTCAACTGTCAGACGCGTATGATTGATGACGCCCAGACGATTGGCGGCGACAACAATCGTTGGGGTGTTGAGTTCGACAGCGACGTCCATCACAGTCAGCTCATCTGACAGAGGACAAAAAATTCCCCCGGCCCCTTCGATGACCAGTTGGTCGACGCGAGATTCCCAGCGGGCCGCGCCGTCCATCAGGAGACGACTGTCGACCTGGCGATTTTCCATTCTTGCAGCAATGTTCGGCGCAACGGCTGCATGAAATCGCTGAGGACAGACGAGATCGATTTCGGGATCAGTCCCGCATGCAGAACGCAGGGCTTCGATATCGGCCCAGAGAACTTCACCCGTGGAGCTCAACTCCGCGCCGCTGCAGACAGGCTTGTAAGCTCCTGTACGGATTGCTTGTTGTCGAAAAGATCGTACAAGAAGTGATGTCACCCACGTCTTGCCGACGCCAGTGTCTGTTCCGGTGACAAGCAGAGTCTTCATTCGATAAAGTGCCGCTGGGAGAAAGATAAATTGCAGTGACGAGGATGAGTGAATGTCCGCGTTTTATTCCGATCAATGCCAAATCAACCGGGGATCCCTGTGTTTAACTTGCGAAGTCTAGTTCACGGGGATCATCTGACAATCGACCCGGAATCACGAGCAGTCCTCGCGATCAAGTGCCTTGCGGTTTTCGAGTTCGTCCTGATCCTCGCGACGTTTCCGCTGTGGCGGGGCACTTCGGCGTTTCCGCAGATTCCTTTGCTGATGGCACTCCCGACGGCAATCTCTCAGGTCGCCACAGTCGGCCTCATGATGGCCTGTGCGGCGATTGCGTGGCTGCCGTTTCAGGATCGATCGCAACTGATCACGAAAGCGTCGATCACGGCACTTGTCTGCAGTCTTATTCTGGTCGTTTCGAATCAGCATCGCCTTCAATCGTGGCATTGGCTGACGATGCTGAATCTGGCATGGCTGATGGTGCTGCCTCGAAAAGATCTGCTATTGGCTATGAGACATACCGTCGCTGCAGTTTACGTTTGCTCCGCGCTTTCAAGAATCTCATTAACACCAGAGCTGGGAGTCTCCGGAATCATTGTGCGTCAGTTGCTGGAACTCGCCGGGCAATCCGGATGGGAAATGGCCAACGCTTCAATTGCAAAGCTGTGCCATTTGATGACGCTGGGCGAATTCATGATCGGCCTGCTGCTGGTGTCCCCAAAGACCCAGCGCTGGGGTGCTCTGGGAGCAATCCTGCTGCACAGTTCACTGCTGCTGGCACTGGGGCCGTTGGGGTTGAATCATCACGCCGGAGTGCTGCTGTGGAACCTATGTTTTCTGTGCCTGGTTCCCATTTTGTTTCCGATCAGTCGCATCGTAGAAAACGTTGATTCCGCATATGCTCCGCGCAGGACGGTTGTATTGCTGGCTACGTGGTTGTTTCCTCTGTCTGGCCTGATTGGAATCGCCGATAATTGGCCATCATGGCAACTCTATTCCAGTCGACCCGAATCGTGGATCCTGTTCGTTCATGAATCCGATCGCAAACATTTCCCAGAGACAGTACGAAACGCAATTGCAGATCCTGCACCGCTCAGTGAATGGTGTGTCGTCAAGCTGGATCGCTGGTCGCTGGAACAGACCAAGTCGCCGATGTATCCCGAAGATCGATTTCAGCGGGCCGTGATTCAGAGCCTGTTAGCTCAGGTTCCAGAGTCCGTACGATTCCGGGTTGATATCTCAGAGCCCGAGTTCCCGCTCTGGTGGCAACGCCGAGAACGTCAAATCGATACCAGAGAAGATCTACGCGAATCTCGCTGAATGGCAATTTTCTGAACCCGAACAAATTCGAACTTCGCCAACAAGTTACTGAGGTTCGGTATTTTTCTTTCGCCATGCTTCGATATCGTCGACCAGGCGATTGGCAAGGCTCAGTCCCACGGAGTTCCTTTTCAGGAACACAACGCCGTCGATCAGCGACACCTGGCGTAAAGTCTGGGCGAGATCGGTCAGTTCTACCTCTTCCGTGATCTTCTTCAGATCCACTCGTTCAGCCTCTTTATGGAGCAGGCGCAGGATCAAGGCACAAGGGGCAATTTCGACCGCTTCGATTTCGCCTTTTCGCTGCCATGAAAACCAGGCGGCGGCAAACATCCGCTGTGGCAGCGAGAGCAATCCCAGGAGAATTTCTATCCACGTCCTGTCCGACTCAAGACTACCAAAAGCATAGGTCCACGCGGAAGACATCGTGGCCGCAGATTTGACGATCGTCACCTCATCTTCAGAGACCGATTCATGGTCGATGTCGGCCAATTGTTTCGGCATCCAAAGCAGCGTGAAGTATTGAATCGTCGCCAGAATTCCCA
>CANHVD010000263.1 GCA_947463775.1 Planctomycetaceae bacterium
CAAAACTGGCCAGCAAAACAGGGCGAGTTACCTCTCTGCTGGCGACACAAAAGACAGATGCTGAAATCGTGCGGGAACTTTACATGGTCACGCTAAGCCGTGAACCAAGTGAAGCAGAACTGAGGGCATCGCTGGAATTTCTACCGGAGACGGCCAGTCGCCAGGAATTCTTCGAAGATCTTCTGTGGACTCTGATCAACAGCAAACAATTTTTGTTCGTGAGGTAACCGCCATGCAGAGATTTCTTCTTGTCGTTGTTGCATTCACGACACTGACTTCTCAGGCGCTGGCTCAGAAGTCGTACCCGATGCTGATGAATCTGTCGCCCGCCGCCGTTCAGGTGGGGCAGACGTCGGAGCACACTGTTGAATCACGCTACAGCATGTTCGGCGCCAATCAGGTTCTGATCTCCGGGGAAGGTGTGACAGGTGAAGTGATCACCCCGATGGAACTGGGGAAAGATGGCAAGGAACCCGCGTTGACTCAGGTCAAGTTGAAGTTCACGGTGGCGGCTGAGGCGATGACGGGAGTTCGAGATTTTCGCATCATCGGCCCGACCGGCCCAAGTACGGTCGGTCAGATTGTGATTACTCGCGATCCCGTGATTGTGGAAGATCCAAAGAACGATACTCAGGAAACAGCCCAGGCCGTTGCTGCTCCTGGAACAATCTGTGGATGCGTTGAGAAAGCAGAAGATGTCGACTTCTATCGCTTCAAAGTCGAACAGCCGACTTCGCTGACGTTTCACTGTCTTGCGATGCGCCTTGAAGACCGCATTCACGACCTGCAGACGCATGTAGACCCGATCATTGCGATTCGCAGTGCGAAAACCGGATCGACTTTGGCTGCAGCCGACAACACGTTTGCTGCCGATCCTTTTCTGTCTCACGCATTTGAGCCGGGCGAATATCTACTGGAAGTTCGCGACGTCCGTTATCAGGGAAACAAATACTGGAACTACGTGATTGAAGTGAGCAATCGTCCGTTCATCTCGCAGGTCTATCCGACCATCGTGGGAGTCGGACAGACAACCCCGTTGCAGCTTGTCGGTTCGAATATGATCGAAGCTCCGGCTGTTGATTACCCGGCTCCCGGTCAATTGCCGGATGCTGGTGATGCCAGTTGTACGCTGGATGTTTCTCTGTCATCAAACGGCAGCCCATTGAATCCTGTGCCCGTTGTGGTCACGACACTGCCGGTAACCCTTGAGCCAGCCAGCGAAAACAACACCTTCGCAACTGCGGTCCCGATTGCCGTCCCGTCAGCCGTCAGTGGACGCATTGAGACTGAAGCTGACATCGACTGCTATGCGTTCGATGCCAAAAAGGACGAGAGAATCAGCATCGAAGTTTTGGCTCGCCGCAACGGTTCGGCGTTGGATTCGATCGTTCGCCTGCTGAATGATAAAGGCAACCTGGTGATCGAGAACGACGATCTGCGACAGTGGGGTCGAAGGACTCTGCAGGACTCTCTGATCGAAAACTGGACGGTGCCTGCTGACGGACGCTACACCATCGAAGTTCGCGACGTTCATCTTCGCGGCGGCGCGGAATATGTTTATGGCCTGGAGATTACTCGCGCGACGCCGCAGTTCGATCTGGTGATGGACAGCGATAAATCATGGCTCACTCCCGGCAGCTGTGCGGCCATCTTCGTCCGCGCTGTGCGACGCAACGGATTTGACGGCGAAATTCAGTTACAGATTGAAGGTTTGCCTGAAGGAGTCACGGCCACGTGCGGAAAAATCCTGCCCGGTACGGCTGTTGATGGCTGCATAGTGTTGGAAGCTGCCGCCGATGCAAAACCCTTCGCCTCCAACGTGCAAATTCGTGGTATCGCCACAATTACAAAAGAGGGACAAGAACCAGTCACTCTGAACACCCTGTCTCAACCGATGCAAGAGATCTACATGCCCGGCGGCGGTCGCAGTCACTATCCCGTCGAAATGCACACAGTTGCCGTCGGCCTTCCATCAGACATTCGCGATGTTCGACTCAGCAATTATGACGTCGTATTGAAGCCGGGCGAATCCGTGAAGATTGACGTTGAACTAACCAGAGCGGAAGGTTTCGACAAGAATGTCACACTGGATGTTCTTTATCAACATCTGTCGTCGGTGTTTGCAAATACTCTTCCAGCCGGTGTCACGATCGACGCAAAGAATAGCCAGACACTGCTAACGGGAACCAACAGCAAAGGATCGATTACTCTGACCGCCGCCAAAGAGGCCAAGCCGGTCGATCACCAGCAGTGCTGCATCATGGCCAACGTTTCGATCAATTTCGTTATGAAAGCCACCTACAGCAGTCGCCCAATTATGATCACGGTTGTCGCACCCTGACACGGTTCCGACCGCAACTCGCGCAAACTCCAGAAACAAGGGGGGGCCGCAAGTTCGTCGCAAAATGCCCCGGAGGGGGTTCCTCTCAATTGGTTCCTGCCACGCTTTTTGAGTCACCCTTCACTACTGCAAACAGGTGTCAGGCCTTACGGGACCTCACGTCCTGACAAGCGTTCGGCTGCAGCGATTTTGAGGACCGTCGATGGGGAATAACCCACAGCATTTCGGGAATAACGTGTAATCCACGTTGCAGGTTATCGATGAAACAGCGAAGGAGACTACACATGCTCCGTCAACCTGAAAATAAGAGCTGCAAGTGGTTAAGGTGTCCGGGACTAATCGAGAGAGGCAACTTGTCTGCGATCTCCAGTCCTCCCTTGCCTTCTCATAAATTGCCGAAGCACCTGAGCATTTGAGTCGAAGTGGCCTGAATGAGTACCTCGGATAAGATCTTGCCGCATGTCAACCGCTGACCCAACTCAAAATCGAGACTCAGCAATTCTGACTGCGCTGGTTCAGACGGACTCAACAGCCTGGTGTTTCCTGCTCGCCGATGACCGTGAAGACATCCGATGTTCTCGGGCATTCCTCACACTTTGGAACATCAAAGCTCATTCTCAACAGACCGCTGGCATCTTCAACGAATCTCGCCGCACAATTGCTCAGTCCCTGAAACTGCAGGGAATTGATGCGGAGGATTTTTTCGTCTTCGCAATGTCCGGTGGGCATGACAATCGGCCTCCCATTTTTCTGCTACGCAGAGACTTGCCAAAAGTTCGCGTCATCATCACGGCGGTGAAGAATGGCACTCATGTCATTGGACAACTGGTCCGGTTTCAGGAATTCGTTGACACAACGGCCCTGGAAACACTGATGCAGGAAGTAGCCAGTTCGCAGCAACAACTGGAGATTCTGTCCCAGCGTGAGCGTGAAGTTCTTCACATGGTTTACGAGGGCCGGACCAACAAGGCCATTTCAATCGCCGCGCAGATCAGCGAAAAAACGGTCGAGAAACATCGCGCAAGAGCCATGCAAAAGCTGGGAATCAGTTGCACAGCTCAACTGTTTCGACTCGTTTCCAAAGCATGGATGTTGTCTGATATCCTGAGAACCGAGTGTGGTCGTGTCAGTGCTGAGTCCGGCGGAGCATCGCCTTCTGAAGAACAGCACCCGCCGCTCGCCTACGACGAGAAATGAACCTGATCTCGGAGAAGGCGGCTTCGCTTTCACAGAGTCTTCAGGAAAGAGCCCCATTTCATGCATTCGGTTTCTGAGGCATTGAGCATCATTCTTGCGCATGTTCAGCAAAGACCCGCCGAACCGGTTTCTTTACGCAACAGTCTGTCGCGGGTTCTGGCTGAGACGCTCTCTGTCCCGCATGATTCTCCGCTGTTCGATAAGTCGCTGATGGATGGATTTGCGGTCCATGTCGCGACGGTTAAAACATCAGGAGTCGACTCGCAATCTCAGTCACGAATGTTTGATGTGGCCGAAGTGGTAACGGCGGGCAACTTGCCAAAAATTGCTCTCACAGAGAACCTGGCAACACGAATCATGACAGGGGCCCCACTACCTGAGGGCTGCAATTGCGTAGTTCCCATTGAGCAGACTCTGTTTGACGAATCGCGCCCCGAGACGGTTACAATCCCTCGATCTGCACTGCGACTGGAATCCTGTTTAATTCGTCGAGGAACCTCTGCGGCTGCCGGATCAGTTCTGCTGGGAAAAGGGACGCGACTTCAGCCACAACAACTGGCAGCTCTCGCCGAATTTGGCTTCAACACGGTCATGGTCGAGCGTCGTCCGACTGTGGCCGTTCTGGCCACAGGAGATGAACTGACTTCGATCGACGAAGCCCTGATGCCCGGACAGATTCGCAATTCGAATGAACCAATGCTGATTGCGCAAATCGCTGCGTGTGATGCCACGCCCGTGGCATTGGGGATCGCTCGGGACGAAGAACAGCAACTGCGGGACAGAATTCTGAAGGGACTACAGAACGACTTTCTGTTACTGACAGGAGGAGTATCCGCAGGGATTCTGGATCTGGTACCTCAACAACTGAAGCTGGCCGGAGTCACCCAGATTCTGCACGGGGTCCACATGAAGCCCGGCAAGCCATTATGGTTTGGAGTGTTTGAGCAGGGGTCTCATCGCTGCCTTGTTTTTGGTCTTCCCGGAAACCCTGTCAGCAGCCTCGCCTGTTTTGAACTCTTTGTGCGGCCGGCCCTGCAGAAATTTTCAGGAGTTGCTTCGTCCGCAGCACCACTCGTCGCTTCACTGGAAGAATCCGCTCAGGTGTTCGGGAACCGCCCCGTTTATCATCCCGCGAAGATTCAGATTCAAACGGGTCGTTTGACCGTTCGGCAAGTTCCCTGGAGCGGTTCATCGGACCTGAAAGCGACAGTTGATGCCAACGGGATGGCATTGCTTCTTCCCGAACATGGGCCTTACAGTCCCGGGGAGACGGTCGAAATCTGGTTGTGGGGCGACCAGCGTCTATCGTGATTCCATGGAGCCGTAGGTCTGGCTTCAGCCGGACAACGCCAATCATGGACTCGCGAGTTGTTGATAGAACGTTTAACGGCAAGCCGCAGGCGATTTTGCCTGTTTTCGCCTACGCCTGCGGCTCGCCGTTAAACGAGGACGCTCGATGCTCGACGGGATCGACATCAGATTTGCTCCATGACGAAACGGAAGAGCCCCATGTCCACTGCCCAAAGAAATCCCCTGAGACCCCCCATGAACACAGCTTTCGGAGGCAGGTCGGCAAATGTTTGGGCAACTGCGCCTGATTCGCTTGTCATTCGGAGCAAAACGCGAAGAATCTGGCCTGCCTGATCTCCGCAGGAGATGAACATCCGCTACCTGAGGGAGCTCTGCAACTCCTGCGATCAGAAGAGTCGACAGGCCCAGTCGGTACAAGGGCGTTGCCCTTGTTAGAACTTGTTTTTTAGTCCGTCTTGACCCTCGAAGGGTCTGGATTGGCCTGATGACTGTAGTTTTCTGCGGTCATTGGCCGCGTTGGCAGGAACTCTGCATGACGAGTCCGGTATCTGGCAATCAGAATGATCCCGAACGGGATCAAATGATTGACACCTACTACCGCGAGCATTCTCGTGAGTTGTGGGCCCTCTTTTATTCTATGTGCAGCGATGCTGAGCGTGCGTATGACGCCGTTCAGGAAGCATTTCTGCGCTACTACGACTATCACGGGGAGCCGGTTCGCGATTTGCGAGCATGGTTACTTCGAGTTGGTCAGAACTGGCTGCGGGATGTTGCTCGTAAGAAAAGTAACTCGTGTGGCTTGTTGCCTGGCATGGACGATTTTGCTGGTCATCGTGAATCTGCAGAAGATATTCTCAGACTTTCGGAACGACAGGGGCAGATTCGAAAGGCTATGCAGGAACTGAATGAAGACGACCGGAAAGTTCTGGTCATGAAATACTCGATGGACTGGTCCGCAGCTCAAATGGCAACCGTTATGGATTGCAGTGCGGCGGCAATCGACATGAGGCTTTCGAGGGCACGACGCCGTCTGGCCGAAGTACTGACTGAACAGGGGTTTGAATATGAATGATTCATCCAACAATCGATCCGCCGGCAAGATTCCGTCCGAAGAGCAGATGGACGGACTGCTGAAAGACTTCTTCAAACTGGAAACCCCATCGGGCCTGAACCGCCCGTTCCGCCGACCTGTCATCGGTCGCCAGCAGGACACGGCAGCCTCATTGGTGACGCTATCAACGTCTGAGCTCACGGCAGCTCCTCGCAGCCACAAAATGGTCGTCGCGAGCGCAATTGCGGTTCTTGCGATGTCACTGATTGTGGCCATGAAGGTTCAGACTCCATCGTCATCCGGCAGCAGCACTGCAGCGAATACACAGCCGTCAGAGCCAACTGAGAAGCTGATGCTCGTTTCTCCCAAGGGCGATGCACCATCAACACAGGTTGTTGGCGAAGATGGCGTGACACTCGAAGAAACAGACGCGATTGAAGTGAAGTCACAGAAGTAACAGAACAGACCGATTCTACGCCTGTTCCCGTGCAGCTAACCGACAAGCCCATTTCAGATCTTCTGGCCGACTACTGAACTTCGGTGCTGACAGAGTCAAAGGTTTGCAATCTTCCTCTGCGGAGTTGCTTCGGCAACTTTGGGAACCGAGAAAACCCAGAAATAGTCGCCAACCTGGCCATGATTGGATTGAGCCTGTTGATTCAGGAATTCGCATTCACGCAGCATGGCTTCGCGCGACCAGCCGAGACATGATCGCATCTTCAGCGTGACGGGATCATAATCCAGAGCATGCTCCGCCGGGGATCGGACCATCAGCGCCGAAGGCAGAACGCAGCAGTGGTAAACTCGCAGAGCACACGGGAAAGTCCGTGCGCGATGGAAGCTGCGGCGGAATTGTTCCGGACTATCGCCGGGAAGCCCCATGATAATCTCGATGGCAACTCGGGAAACATTCGTCAGTCGCGCCATGTTGTCTTCGAAACGTTGTTCATCAAACGATCGCTCAACATGAGCCAGCACTTCGTTGTCGAATGACTGTAGCCCGACGCCAACGAGAGGATTTCCAACGCTCGACAGAAATCGAATGTGTTGGTCCGTAACTTTGGCCGGATACACTTCACAGATTAGTTTTCGATTGTGAAAGAACCCGGTTCGTTCAGCCGCAATCTCAAGCTGATCAAAAGCGCGACCGTTGAGATTCAGTCCCGCATCCACCAACAACGCGCCGGTGACTTGAGCATTTGCCATGGCGTTGAATTCTTCGGCCAGATGTTCGGCCGTACGAACTCGCTTTGGAGATTCCATCGTGCCCCATTCGCAGAAGGAACACGTATAAGGGCAGCCGCGATAGGTCTGCAGAACGCCGAGACCTCCATGCGGAACGAGGCCCATGACATAGGGCGAAGGCAACAAGTTCAGATCGGCCAGCGGACGAGTTGGCGTTTCGTGCCAGTGTTCATCATGCCACTGAGCAATGCCGTGAATTCTGCTGAGCGAGTCCGCGCTACGATTCGTGGCTTGCACAATCTCCAGAAACGTCAGCTCACCTTCATTGACCACAAGCACGTCGACGGCATCACGCGTTTTTCGGAATGGCAACTGATCCAGCATGCTGGGACGAGCTGAGGGACCTCCAAAGACGATCAGTCG
>CANHVD010000264.1 GCA_947463775.1 Planctomycetaceae bacterium
GTTTGTTGTTTGAGCTTTCCGCTGAACAGGGAGAGTCAGCATGAAACTCACATCATTTCAATGGATGGCAGCAGGTTTAATGCTGTCAGCAGCCGGAGTTGGAGCCACCATCCATTATGGATCATCGCCAGCCGTTGCTGGAACGACGATCAAATGGACTGACACAACAGCCGGACAGAAAGAAGTCGGCGATCACGCAGTTTCACACAACTACGCTAAGTCACTTTCGGGGGCCTTTCGAGAAGCCTCGGAAGCGGTGATGCCATCGGTTGTCACTATTCAGTCGATGTCGTCGAAACCTGCGGGGATGGGCCAACACGGCCAGATCCCGGAGGAACTTAAAGACAATCCGCTGTTCAAACAGTTCTTCGACAACATGCCTCAAGAACAGTCGGAAGGAAAGAGTGAACCTCAGCGAACTGGCATGGGCTCCGGGGTCATCGTCGATTCAAGCGGCATCATTCTGACCAATAACCATGTGGTCAAAGATGCAGACAAGCTCCTGATCAAATTGCATGACGGGCGAGAATTCGAAGCGACGGAATGGAAGACAGATCCTAAGACAGACATCGCTGTGGTTCGAATCGACACCAAAGACAGTTTGCCAGCGGCCGTTATTGGCAACAGCGATCAGCTCAACGTTGGCGACTGGGTGATCGCTGTCGGAGCACCTTTCGGACTTGATGAAACCGTCACCGCCGGCATCATCAGCGCGAAGGCTCGTGGAATTGGTATCACGGCTCGTGAAGAGTTCTTGCAAACAGACGCAGCGATCAATCCTGGTAACAGTGGTGGACCGCTGGTGAATCTGGATGGGCAGGTGATTGGTATCAATACCGCGATTTCCAGTACAAGCGGCGGATATCAGGGCATTGGCTTTGCTGTTCCCGTCAACCTGGCTCGCTGGGTGGGAGACGAATTGATGGCTCACGGAACCGTTCAGCGAGCGTTTCTCGGAGTCGGAATTCAATCCATCGACAGTACTTTGTCAAAACAACTTGGTCTGGATACTGTCCGAGGAGCAGTCGTTACTGATGTCCGAGTTGGAAGTCCTGCGGCCAATGCGGGACTGCTCAGCGGCGACGTGATTCTGGAGTTTGACGGGACGTCCATTACGAAACCAGCGGACCTTCAGGGACGCGTTGAACGAGCTTCACTGAAGGATGTTCACAAGGTTGTGGTCATTCGAGACGGCAAGAAGATGTCGATTGACGTCCGAGTCGAAGCGATGCCAATGACGGTGTCTGCTGTAGAACCAACGAAGGCTGAGAAATCAACGCCTTCAGAGTTCAACGGACTTGGACTTCAGCTGTCAGATCTCACGCCAGATGTCGCAAGCCAGTTGGGAATGTCCGATGTTAATGGAGTCGTAATCACCGGTGTTAAGCCAAGTAGCCCGGCCGCCAATGCTGGACTCGAAGATGGCATGGTGATCCGCAAGGTTGGCAAGACGTCAGTCAAGTCGGTCGCCGAGTTTGGTGATGCCGTGAAGGAGTTCAAACCTGAAGACGGAGTGCTAATGCTCGTGCAGGCCGGCGAGAGTTCTCGATTTGTGGTTGTGAAAGGGTAACTGTTTCCCCCATAAGAAATCTGTTACCGTGGATTGGTGTCGGCACAGAGTTTCTTTCTAAGGATCAGTGCTGGCAATTTTCGGATGACTCATCTGATAACCGGCAGGTCACACCCGCTGGTTCGTTGATAAGTAAGCCGACGTGATGGAAGCCGCAGGGCGTTTTGTCACGTCGGCTTTTTTGTTGGCCGTATCATGCCACGTTTGCGAATTCACCAGTTATTTTCAGGGACAAAACATTGACCGGCTCCACACTGTTCCCGAAAAGACTATTTGCCTCGATCCGTCGCGAGGAGCCGCATGTTGACGCGTCGCAGAGATTAATCGAAGCCGCAACACTTGATGCTGAAGGAACCTGCCGGCTACTGAAGACCAGTACCAGTGGACTCACCGAAGATGAGGCACGGTCCAGGCTCAATCAATATGGCCCCAATATTCTTGCGGCTGATGCTCAGGGCGGATTCGGCAGGATTCTGCGTCACGCGGTCTTCAATCCGCTCGTGATGCTGCTCGCATCCCTGGTGCTGGTTTCGTTTATCACGGGCGATATTCGGGCCGCCACGGTGATGTCGGCAATGATCGTGCTCGGTGTCGGTCTCAATCTGCTTCAGGAAGGTCGAGCCAGCAAGGCCGCGGCGAAACTGAAGGCCATGATATCCCTCACGGCCACAGTGATTCGAAACAAACAGCCGCAGGAGATCTCGATTTCGCAATTGGTGCCCGGTGACATCGTGCAGCTGGCCGCCGGAGATATGGTTCCCGCCGACCTTCGCCTGCTGGTTGCGAAAGATCTGTTCGTGATGCAGAGCTCTCTCACGGGCGAAAGTTTGCCGGTGGAGAAATTCGAGACGGAGAAGGCGATCGCAAGTCATGTCGCAGTCGAACTCACCTGCATTGCCTTTCTTGGCACCAGCGTGGAAAGTGGTTCGGCGACCGGTGTCGTTGTCGCGACCGGGAAAGAAACTTATCTCGGCGGCATGGCCGAAACATTGTCGGAACAGCCAGAAGAAAGCGCCTTCGACAAGGGCATCGCAAAATTCACCTGGCTGATTCTGCGATTTGTTCTGGTGATGGTTCCGCTGGTGTTCTTCATCAACGGATTTACCAAAGGAAACTGGTCGGAAGCCTTCTTCTTCGCCATCGCTGTTGCCGTCGGCCTGACTCCCGAAATGCTGCCGATGATCGTCACCGTCTGTTTGTCTCAGGGGGCATTAGCCATGAGCCGACAGAAGGTGATTGTAAAGAGGCTCAACGCGATTCAGAACCTCGGCGCGATGGATGTCCTGTGCACCGATAAGACCGGGACACTCACGATGGATCAGGTGATTCTCGAACGCCACTGCGATGTCGCGCTGAAGGAAAGCGATGATGTCCTGGCTCTGGCCTACATGAACAGTCATTTTCAAACCGGCCTAAAGAACATCCTCGATCGTGCCGTGCTGGCCCATGTGGAAACTCACGATCATGCCAGAATTCCGGAATACACCAAGGTCGACGAGATCCCGTTCGACTTTCAGCGTCGCATCATGTCCGTTGTCGTGCGAACTCCTGAGAACAAGGATCGCATCATCAGCAAAGGCGCGCCGGAAGCCATCTTTCCTCGGTGTGCTGAGTTCGAACTAGCCGGACAGCGGCTGCCGATGGACCATGCTCATATCGAAGAGCTGAAGAAGGAGTACGAACGACTCTCGGCCGATGGATTCCGAGTTCTCGCGATTGCCAGCAAGGACATCGCACCTCGAGGCGTCGTCGCCGGTGATTCCACGCCTTACACGAAAGACGATGAAGCCAGCCTGACGTTGAAGGGTTACGTGGCGTTTCTTGATCCGCCAAAAGATTCAGCCAACGCGGCCCTTAAAGCTCTGCAGGCCCACGGGATTTCAGTGAAAGTCGTCACCGGCGACAATGAACTCGTCGCAAAGAAGATCTGCAAAGAGGTCGGTCTGGCCACCGATTTTGTTCTGCTGGGCAGCGATGTCGAAGCCATGTCAGACGCACAACTTGCGGAGGTGTCGTGGAAGACGACGTTGTTTGCTCGAGTTTCTCCGACTCACAAACAACGAATCATCAAAGCTCTGCAGTCTCAGAAGCATACCGTTGGCTTCATGGGAGATGGCATCAACGATGCTCCGGCGCTGCGAACGGCCGATGTCGGGATCAGTGTCGACACGGCCGTAGACATTGCCAAAGAATCGGCCGATCTGATCCTGCTGGAAAAATCCCTGATGGTTCTGGAAGCTGGCGTCGTCGAAGGCCGCAAAGTCTTCGCCAACATTCTGAAGTACGTTCGCATGGGAGCCAGCAGCAACTTTGGTAATATGTTCAGTGTGCTCGGGGCGAGTATTTTTGTGCCGTTCCTGCCGATGTCTCCGATTCAGATTCTTGCGAACAATTTGCTGTACGATATCAGCCAGACCGCGATTCCAACCGACAACGTGGACGCCGATCAGATCACGAAGCCACGGCCGTGGGACATGCAGCAGCTGACTCGATTCATCGTGTTCATCGGGCCTTGTTCTTCTTTGTTCGATTTTACCACGTTCTTCATCATGCTCTACGTCTTCAAATGCTGGGATACGAGCACACCCGAAGCCGCGATTCACAGTACTCGGCTATTTCAGACCGGCTGGTTTGTTGAGAGCCTGTTAACACAGACGGTGATTATTCACATCATCCGTACGAACAAGATCCCGTTTCTGCAGAGTTGGCCTTCATGGCCGCTGCTTGTCATGTCCGCAACCATTATGGCCATCGGAGTTGCGATCCCCTTTACCGTACTCGGCGACTATCTTGGTTTTACTCAGCTTCCCATGCTCTACTGGCCTTTATTGGCCGTATCACTTCTTGCCTACATTGTGATCACGCAGCTACTGAAAATGTGGCTTTTGAAGAGAAGCTGGATTTGAACCTCGAACAGACCGGAACAGGAGATCTTAATTGTCGGTTGTCTAATCCTGGAGATTCGCTGACACCACAACTGACGTCACTGTGAGGCGTCTAATGCTTTCGAGTAACTCTCGACGTCAATCTGTGAATTCCCCACAATTCCAGCAGATGGTGCTCATTGGTGTTGCTAATCTTGCTCACATCGTGAAGATCGCACTGTCACACGAGCACCTCGTGTTTGGTGACAACATCTCAGGTCGTCGGACGACCCCAAAAATGGCAGTTCAATTGTGAGCCGCCAGTTTTCAAGTAAGCCGACGTGACCGAATACTTTCGAGTATTCGGTCACGTCGGCTTTTTTTATGCCCCAAAGAAAGATGTGTTCTGATGAAAAAGCCAAACGTAAAGATCGACCGCCACATGAACAGCGTGATTGCGACGTTCAGTACTCACACGTTGGCCGAGGATGCTGTCAAACATCTGGCAGACGCCGGTTTTGATATGAAGCTGCTGTCCATCATCGGCAAGGGATATCACTCCGAAGAAAATGTGGTGGGCTATTACAACGCCGGCGATCGCATGTTGTACTGGGGCACCCAGGGAGCCTTCTGGGGTGGATTCTGGGCGCTGTTGTTTGGGTCAGGATTCTTTATTGTGCCTGGAATTGGACCGCTGCTTGTGGCTGGCCCCTTCGTGGCTGCACTCGTCGGAGCCCTCGAAAGCGCGGCTGTGGTGGGTGGATTAAGTGCTCTCGGAGCGGCGCTGGTCAGTGTCGGAATTCCTAACAACAGCATTGTGCAGTACGAAGGCTGCATCAAGTCCGGACAGTTTCTAATGGTGGCTCATGGAACTCCGGAAGAAGTCGAACGAGCAAAGGAACTGCTGAGCACTTCCGGGGCGACCAAAGCGGAATTGTTTCTGGTTGAGGAGCCTGCCGTGGCGGTCGCCTAGCGCTCTGTCATGCCAGGAACGTAGGTTGGACATTCTTGTCTGACGTCCGTGCGACGGGCAGGAATGCCCATCCTGCCCAATGCTGACGAAGCACGAGTCAGCCACCGGACACCATTGGGTTTACGCCAAACGCAGTTGCCTATGGCTTGCCGTTAAACAAGTTCACTTCATCTCCTTAAAGAATTTACTCGTATGAACACATCTATCTCTATTGTTGCTGATCCCAATCAAATGTACGAAACAGAAAATGATATTCCGCTGCTGCGTCGCACAGCTTTGAACGTGCTGATGAATCAGCGGCTGGCTTCTGCCATTGATCTTCAATTGCAGTTGAAGCAGGCTCACTGGAATGTCAAAGGGCCAAACTTTATCGGCCTGCACGAACTGTTCGACAAAGTCAGTGAAGCGATCGAACCTTACGTCGACATGATCGCCGAACGCATCGTGCAGTTGGGCGGAACAGCCGAAGGAACGATTCGAGGTGCCGCGAATCGTTCAAGGTTGACCGAATATCCCTCAAGCATCGGCGATGGTTCCGCTCACGTCGATGCGGTGGCTCATGCGTTGTCGACCTTTGCTTATGAATCTCGCAATACGATCACCGAAGCCGATGAACTGGAAGACGCCGTAACGGCCGATCTGTTCACTGAGGTAACTCGGGGTATCGACAAGTGGCTGTGGTTTGTTGAGGCTCATCATCAGGCAACAAAGTAGGTCGTGGTTATATGTAATTCGTTTAACGGCAAGCCGAAGGCGTCAGTGTCTTGTTGATTTGATCAGCCGGAACGCGTTAGCGCCCGGTTTGCGCTGCAAGAATCTTGCTTGCAAAAACAACCGGGCGCCAACGCCCTGCGGCTGATGAACCGCTGAACGAGTCCAACGACGCCTGCGGCTTGCCGTTAAACGAAGATAGCAGCCCTCAAAGATCCCACCCTATGACTTTACCATTCAAACGAATCGCCTGGATTGCCGCTGGCGTCTTCGCCGTCGCTGGCGTCTCGTGGTTCGCCTGGACGTCCATGAAACCGACCGGGCCGGGAGCTGGCTTCGTCGGCGGCAATGGGCGGATTGAAGCGACCGAGATTGACGTCGCGACGACTCTGCCCGGGCGTGTTATTGAGATCTTTGCGAACGAAGGAGACTTTGTTACCGCGGATCAGCCGCTGGCCCAGATGCAGATTGATTCGCTGGATGCGCAAAAGGATGAAGCGAATGCCCAGTACCGTCAGGCTTTGGCTGCCGTCACAAGTGCGGAAGCTCAAGTGGCAGTAAGACGGAGCGATGTGGTCGCTGCATTGGCGATTGTCGGCCAACGCGAAAGTGAACTCGATTCGATGAAGCGGCGACTGGTGAGATCCGAACAGGTCTCCTTAAAAGGCGCGCTGACTCCGCAGGAATTGGACGATGATCGTGCCAGCGCAAAGACGGCCGAACAGGCACTGGCAGCCGCGAAAGCTCAGGTCGCCGCGGACAATTCTGCGATCGATGCGGCGATCGCGCAGGTGGCAGGGTCGAATTCCGGAGTTGCCGCCGCGCAGGCCACAATGGCTCGGATTGAGTCGGATCTTCGCGATTGCCAGTTGAAGTCACCGCGTTCCGGGCGAGTCCAGTATCGGATTGCTCAACCCGGCGAAGTCCTTGCAAGCGGTGGCAAAGTCCTGAATCTTGTGGACCTGAGCGACGTCTACATGACGTTCTTTCTGCCAGAGAACGTGGTCGGAAAGGTTCCGTTGGGAAGCGACGTGCGGATTATCCTTGATGCTGCATCGCAGTATGTGATTCCGGCCAAAGTCTCTTACGTCGCCAGCACTGCTCAGTTCACTCCGAAGACCGTGGAAACGGCCAGTGAGCGTCAGAAACTGATGTTTCGAGTCAAAGCGCAGATCAGCCATGAATTGCTGCTGAAACATCTGAAAGTCGTGAAGACCGGACTGCCCGGAATGGCATGGCTCAAACTGGATCCCTCGGCGGAATGGCCGAAGGAGCTGGAGATCAAGGTGCCGGAGTAGATTGCACCTTGACGAAGACGTCTGGCAGTGCGATCAGAGACTCGTGAATCGCAGATCCCGTCGGCGGAGCGACGGGTGTACCGTA
>CANHVD010000265.1 GCA_947463775.1 Planctomycetaceae bacterium
CGGAAGAAATCCCCTCTAGTAGACCAGTTTTGCACGGGTAAACTCAACGCCGCTTGGCCAACGGGATAGAAACCGTCCCCCCCCGAAAGATTCGCTCGAGGATTGATCCCAGCGATCGGTTCTGCCCGTGGTCTCAATTTCTGAGCTGGCAGTTTTTCTCAATCACGCAAGGAGGATTTCATGGCTGCTCTTATCCCGGCGACTCGCGCGCCGCAGGCCGATTCGTCACATCAACTGGCTACGGACGTCCGGAAGGCTTTAATGACCGAGGACGGGCTGGATATCGCCTCGCTGGTCGTTCGCCGTATTCCTAATGGTGTCTGCCTGGAGGGAGTCATCCACGTACACGGTGATGACGTAGATGTTTGTCGAGCCATCCGCAAGCTGGAGGGTGTCGGCGAAATTCTGAACCACCTCGTGGTTTGCTGGAATTGCCCGGAACCCGGGCCGCAGGTGACTGAAGACGACATATTTTGAGCATTAACTCAGAAACGGGGCCAGGAACCAATAGCCAGTTGGCCCCAAGGGCGCTTCGCACTATTGGTTCCTGACCCCTTTTCTGAGCATTGAGCAACTGAGCTTGCTCATGACGGGTAAGTTTGCCGTTGTGGTCTATAATCCCGCGTGCTCCCGCACCATTTTCGGGAGATTCCACAACCGCATTCCGCTGCCTTTGTCGGTGTACCAGGATTCATGGCCAGTTCAGATATTGTGATTCGAGGGGCTCGCGAACATAACCTTCGCAACATCAGCCTGTCACTGCCGCGCAACAAACTGATCGTGATGACCGGAGTCAGCGGCTCTGGCAAGAGTTCTCTGGCATTCGATACTCTGTATGCCGAAGGTCAACGTCGCTACGTCGAATCACTGTCGACATATGCTCGCCAATTCCTCGGACAAATGCCCAAGCCCGATGTGGATTCTATCTCCGGGCTCGCTCCGTCGATTTCCATTCAGCAGAAATCCACCAGCCGCAATCCGCGCAGTACGGTGGGGACGATCACGGAAATATTCGACTACCTGCGAGTGCTCTATGCGCGAGTCGGGCAGGGCTATTGCTATGTTTCCGGCAAGCCGATTAAGGCTCAGTCAACCGATCAGATTGTTGACAGCCTGTTGAATCAACCGGCCGGCACGAAGTATCAGATTCTTGCCCCGATCGTTCAAAATCAGAAAGGTGAGTTTCGAGATCTCTTCGAGGACCTGCTGAAGAAAGGTTATCTGCGTGCCCGCGTCGACGGCGAAGTCATCAATCTCAGCGACGCGCCGATTCTGCGAAAACATCATAAGCACAACATCGAAGTGGTGATCGATCGCCTTGTGGCTGGAGGAACTCAACGGACCCGCGTGGCCGAAGCAGTCGAACAGGCCTTAAAGCTGGCCGACGGACAGTTGATCTGTAGTGTTGAACGAACCGGTAGTGCCTCGAACAGAACTTCTGGAGAAAACGTCACTGCAGCAGACGAAGAACAAAGCCTGCAAAGTCTCGCCGCACCGCCTCGATCCGTTCGCCGCGCGAAGTCGGCGAAACGACCTGCGGCTTCAAGAACTCCGGGCGATGCGGATCTGGTGGCCGAAGATAGTCTGGAGCTGGACTCTGACGCAGACGGCTTCGATGGAGATTCCGACGGACCCGATGGATCAGGCCCGACTGCTCTGGCTCTGCAATCATCGGATCGTCTTTATAGCTCCCACTACGCCTGCGCTGAGAGCGGAATGAGCTATGAGCCGCCAAGTCCGCAGCTCTTCAGTTTCAATAGTCCGCTGGGAATGTGCATGGACTGTAATGGCTTGGGAATGCGCCACGGATTCCCGATGCATCAATTGATTGTGGACGAAGACAAGTCGATCCAAAAAGGTGCGACGCTGTTGCTGCCGACGTGGACCAAAATCGGACGCTGGCCGCGACATATTCTGGCCGGAGCTGCCAACGCCATCGAGCAGGACTGCGAACTGCCGGTAGACTCCCTGCTGAAAATGAAATGGAAAGACATTCCGGAGCAGGCCAAACAACTGTGGCTCTACGGCACCGGCGAACGCCACGTCACGTTCACATGGAAGACTCGTGCCGGCGCGTGGAAGCATGGTGGCAAGTGGGAAGGCTGGGTGAATCGACTGCTGGAAAGCTATCGCACGGCCGTCAATCCCATGCGTCGACGACAGTTGGAAAAGTACATGGAGGTTGTGCCGTGCAGCTCCTGTAACGGCGAACGACTGAATCGACAGGCTCGAAACGTGCGACTGAAAACGAACAGTCCACGATTCATCGCTCGCAGAAAGTCGGCGACAAATCCCAAATCTCAAATTTCAAATTTGAAATCAGACGGTGCGAAGAAACAACTATCAACACTGGACGGTATCGAGCTCAGTCTGCCGCAACTCTGTGCGTTATCGATTGAAGAGGCGACGGAGTTCTTCGACTCGCTGGTGCTCGATTCAACACAGCAACTCATTGCCGAAGAAGCACTCAAGGAAATTCGCGGTCGCCTGGGCTTTCTGTTGCAGTGTGGTCTGAATTATCTGTCACTCGATCGTTCAGCACCGACATTGTCGGGCGGTGAATCGCAGCGTATTCGCCTGGCGGGACAAATCGGTTGCGGACTTGTGGGAGTCGTCTACATTCTCGACGAACCCAGCATCGGTCTGCATCCACGCGACAACACGATGCTTTTGGGCAGCTTGCAGCGGCTTCGCGACCAGGGCAACACCGTGATCGTCGTCGAGCATGACGAAGAAACCATGCGGGCCGCAGATCACGTGGTCGACTTCGGACCGGGGCCGGGTGTACTGGGCGGCGAAGTGGTCGTGGAAGGATCGGTTGATGACATCCTGAAAAACGAACGCAGCATCACCGGAGCATTTCTTTCGGGGCGTCAGAAAATTGAGATCCCGAAGGTTCGCCGCAATCCGGACCGTGGCGCAATCACGGTAAAGAGTGCGACTCACAATAATCTGAAGGATGTCACCGTTCGTTTTCCGCTCGGTCGTTTGATCAGCGTGACGGGCGTCAGCGGCTCGGGAAAAAGCTCGATCGTCAATGACATTCTATGGCAGGTTGTAAACCGTGATGTCAACAAAGGTGTTGGTGATCCCGGAGTTCACGGATCGATCGAGGGACTGGAACTGATCGACAAGGCCATCGATATCGATCAGTCACCGATTGGTCGAACACCTCGTTCAAACCCGGCAACTTACGTCAAAGTCTTCGACGAAATTCGCAAGCTGTTTACTCAGTTGCCTCAGTCAAAACTGCGTGGCTACAAAGAGGGACGTTTCAGTTTCAATGTCGAAGATGGTCGCTGCGAAGCGTGTGAAGGCCATGGTGCAACGAAGCTGGAAATGGATTTTCTGGCGGACATCTGGATCCCCTGCACGGTGTGTGAAGGGCGACGATTCAATCACGAAACGCTGGAAGTGAAGTTTCGCGATCATAGCATCGCGGATGTGCTCAACCTGGAAATTCGGGATGCGGTGCAGCTCTTCGAAAGCTTTCCCAAGATCAAACAATTGCTCAAGACGTTGTGCGATGTTGGTCTGGAGTACATGCAGCTCGGTCAGGCGTCGCCGACTCTTTCCGGCGGTGAAGCTCAGCGCGTGAAACTCGCGCGAGAACTGGGGAAACGATCGACCGGGCGCACTTTGTATCTGCTGGACGAACCCACAACAGGGCTGCACTTTGCCGACGTCAAGAAGTTGATTGAGGTGTTGCAGGGCTTCGTGGAAGCGGGCAACACGGTAATTGTGATCGAGCACAACCTCGATGTGATAAAGACTTCTGACTGGGTCATCGACATCGGTCCCGAAGGTGGAGCAGGGGGCGGTCGCGTTGTCGTGGAGGGAACTCCGGAAGACGTGGCTCGCTGCATTAAATCACATACCGGAATCGCACTTCGCACAGTGCTGCCTGATCTCAAACTTCGCGCCAGCGAGAGGCTAACTGTCAGCCCTCCGAGCACCAAAACACTTTCGCAACTGTCGGCTGATACTCCGTTTTCCAACACGACCTCGATTCGGATCACCGGAGCCGGTCAGCACAATTTGCAGTCGATTAATCTGGAAGTTCCGCGAGAACAAATGAGTGTTTTCTGCGGCCCCAGTGGCAGCGGCAAAACATCACTGGCGATGGACACGTTGTATGCCGAAGGACAACGTCGCTATGTCGAAAGCTTGTCGGCTTACGCTCGCCAGTTTCTGGGACAGATGCCCAAACCTCGCGTCGAAAGCATTCAGGGACTCAGCCCAGCGATTGCGATCGAACAAAAGACGGTCGGCTCAACGCCGCGATCGACTGTCGGCACAGTGACGGAAGTTTACGACTATCTGCGAGTTCTCTACGCGCGGCTGGGAGTGATGCACTGTCCTAAATGTCAGATTCCGGCCGTGCAGCAAACGACTGATCAGATTGTGGACAGCATTCTGAATATGGAGGCGGGGACAAAGTTGCTGCTGTTGTCGCCGATCGAGGTTGAGCGTTCGACTCCATTCACAAAAATCTGGGATCGCTTGCGGGCCAACGGGTTCGCTCGAGTTCGCGTCGACGGGACGACTTACAATCTGGAAGACGTTCCGGAAATCGATCATCGCCGGGCACACACCGTGGCGGTTGTTGTCGATCGAATATCGGTCGACAAGAAACAGCGTACAAGAATCGCCGATTCCATCGAGGCCGCGCTGGATCTGGGCAAGGGCGTGATTCATGTGGCCATCGCCGACCCAAAGAAAGAAGAGCCGAAGTGGAGCCAGCAGCGATTCAGTCTTCACTTATCCTGCAGCAAATGTCAGCGTTCATTTGAACGACAAACGCCGCAAAAATTTTCGTTTAATAGCCCGCTGGGCTGGTGCCATGTCTGTGAAGGTCTGGGAAAGGAGTTCGGTGCCAACCAGGCGATGCTGGTGACAAGTCCGGAGCGAACTCTCCTGGATGGAGCCATCGGAGCATGGCCGGATCCAAAGACAAACGCTTCGTTTCGAATGATCCTGCAAGCTCTTTCGACAACGTTCGAGCTTCCTCTGGATCAGCCCTGGTACTTGTTGAGCCCGACACAACAACGACTCATCCTGTACGGCGACAGTGAGAAGTGGGTCGCGGTTGACGATTCGCGAGCGTCGGAAGATTCATCCGGTGTCGGGAAGGCTCGCAAGGAATCACGATCGGCCGGTGCGACCACGACATCAGCATCGTGTCGAGCTTTTCGATTTCGCTACAAAGGCTTGTATCCGGCGATTGAAGAGGCATCACGTCTTTCGTTTTCGCATCGAAAATCGCTGATCGAAATGGCGGGGGAACGAGACTGTTCGATGTGCAATGGCAGCCGACTCGAAGCAGAAGCGGCGGCTGTTCGACTTCGTAACGTCACGTTGCCGCAGCTTTGTCGTATGCCGCTGTCGGAGGCTCTGAAGTTTCTGAATGGCCTGCGACTCGACAAAGAAGAAAAGAAGATTGCTGGAGATCTGTTGAATGAGGCGACTCATCGCCTGAATTTCCTGGTCGAAGTGGGACTGGACTATCTGACGCTGGATCGTTCAATGCCAACGCTTTCCGGAGGAGAGTCGCAGCGAATTCGGCTGGCAGGTCAGGCAGGCCGATCGCTCACGGGAATTCTGTATGTGCTCGACGAACCAACCATCGGATTGCACCCGCGCGACAATGGCCGATTGTTGACTGCACTGAAGCGTCTCCGAGATCTCGGCAACACGGTACTGCTGGTCGAGCATGATCGCGAAGTCCTGGACGCGGCCGATCGACTCTTCGATTTTGGCCCCGGCGCTGGTCGACTGGGTGGAACCGTTGTCGCGCAGGGGACACCTCGCGAGATGCGAAAGAACAACGCCTCGTTGACTGGCAGTTATCTGGGCGGATCGAGACAGATTCCGGTGCCGATGGTCAGGCGAGTCGCCTCGAACGCACCGTCGGTTGTTGTTTCGGCTTCTACCATCGTCGTTGAGACAGATTCAAAATCAGCAAAGCCACCCGCCGCAGCCAAACGCGGTAAGAAGTCGACGGCGAAAGCAGTGATCGAGACTAGTCCGGCAAAAGCTATTGCCACGACGCAGGACTTTCTGGAACTGACCGGGGCGTCTCAACATAACTTGCGAAACATCGACCTGCGAATTCCATTGAAGACGTTTGTCTGCATTACTGGCGTCAGCGGTTCGGGAAAAAGTTCGCTGATCATGGACACGCTCGCGCCGGCAGTTGCTCGCAAGTTGAATATGGCGGCCGAAGCTCCGGGAGCATTTCGAGATCTCCGTGGGGTTGAGCATCTCAGCAAGATTGTGCTGGTGGATCAGAATCCGATCGGGTCAACCCCGGCATCGAATCCCGCAACTTACACGGGCGTGTTCGATGAGATTCGGGAGTTGTTCTGCCGCATGCCGGAGGCCAAAGTTCGAGGCTATCGGCCAGGACGATTTAGTTTTAATCGTGCGGGCGGACGTTGCGAAGACTGCGAAGGCATGGGCCAGCAGAAGATTGAAATGCATTTTCTCCCCGATGTCTGGGTGGAATGTCCAACATGCCGCGGTCGACGATTCAATGCGGAGACGCTGACTGTTCGATTCAACAACTGCAGCATCGCCGACGTGCTGGAAATGCCCATCAACAAAGCGCTCGAGCTGTTTTCCAATGTACCGAAGATTCGTGGTCCGCTGGCGACTCTGGATGCCATCGGTCTGGGTTATCTGACCTTGGGGCAGTCGGCACCAACGCTCAGCGGCGGGGAAGCTCAGCGCATTAAGCTGGCTGCAGAACTGTGCCGTCCGAACCGAGGACGCACGTTGTATCTTTTGGATGAGCCAACCACAGGTCTGCATTTTGATGACATCCTGAAGTTGCTGAGTGTGTTGAATAGTCTTGTCGAGCAGGGCAATACGGTCGTCGTGATCGAACACAATCTCGATGTCATCAAAACCGCCGACTGGATCATTGATCTGGGTCCGGAGGCCGGAGCTGGTGGAGGTCAGATTGTCGTACAGGGCACTCCCGAAGATGTTGTCAGCTATGCGAAGCAGGGAAGTGTACCGCGATCATGGACCGGCGAACTGCTGGCTCCCGTTCTGGAAGAATCACGGCGCGGGGTCATTGAAACATTCGATGCGGAATCTGTGAGTGCAAAAAAGCAGGGCGATGTCAGCATCGAACAGCTTGGCAAATCAGCCAAGCTTCCGTGGGAAACTGATGGTCGCAAGTGGCATACGATCGAACGCATTGCTCACACCGGCCAGCCATGCCGTTGGGACGGAAAGGCCTTGGACTATGTCATCGGCCTGCTGGAGGATCACGAAGACCTGTCTCCGACCAATTGGAATGACAGAGCGACGGTTGAAGTCAAAGCCAGCAAGGGGCTGGGTTGGTTCCTGCATGCTCGCACTGGCGGCGAGTGGCTGCTGTCGCTCTGCTTCCGAGTGAAGAAAGGGGAGTTCACAACCGAAGATCTCGACAGCAAGCTGGGCCTGATTCCTTTGGATGACATGGAAGAGATTCCTGTTTACGGCC
>CANHVD010000266.1 GCA_947463775.1 Planctomycetaceae bacterium
AACGCCATGGACGTCGCGCCCATATCCGTGGTTGTCAGATCGCCGGGCTGGCCTGCATCACCGATTTCTGCAAAGTTCCACGAACCATCAACACGCTGAATCGAAGCCAGCCACTTTAATCCGAGACTGACTGCCTGCTCGCTTTCCGCATTTCCCCCATACAACGACACCGCCGCACGTCGTCCGGCATCAGATCGACCTCCGAAATGTCCCTTTACAAATGGGATATCAGAAATGTCGACAAACTCTTCCAGGGGCAGCGTCAGTTCTTTCTCCTCATTCGAATCAACCTGCAGTCGATGTTGCCCCTTATCAAGTTCCGCCAACATCTGCTGCATCGTGCTGTTAACGTTCAGATCGACAATATTCTTTGGCTGCACAATCTCAGCCAGCTCAACAGGCTGCTCAACCAATTCGTCTTTGAAATTGTCGATGATTAATTGCAGCTCGACATTTTCCGAAGTGCCCGGAAGCAACAGCGATGCCATGATCATGAGCACAAGCACATGAACCGCCGTGCTGATTCCCGCTGTCTTGATTTCTTCTCGATGCGACTTCAACCAATGCGGCACAGTCACACGAACAAACAGTTTGCTCGCTTGAAACGTCGCGGCGATTTTCATCGCCCATGTCGGCGGTTTCCGACGGCGAGTTTTCTGAGCCGCTCGCTGCTGAACCTCATTAAGGACCGAGTTCCGTCTCTGTATCTTTTTCTGACTCGCCTGAAATGCCTCCAGCAACGACGGATCAATCTCCTCGTCGTCGGCGACATCAACAGTGGAATCAGGCTGTTCCGGCATCGCGGAGTGCTCAAAAGACGGGATGGGACTTTTCAGATCATCGAAATCGGTCAGAGGCCTTCTCTGCAAAACTCAGCAGAAATCCCCAGAGATTTTCAGGGAAAGACGGGCCAAAGTGACTAATCTCGCCATGTACCGACAAAACACAGGCAAAGAAAGGACCTACAAAGTTACGACTCTAACGCAGGATGTGCAAGAGCGTCCGTAGAACAAGACGGCACAGCCACAAAAAATGAACGAATTGCCGAATGACGCGGCAGAGAAAGCATCGCTGGAACAAAAGACGTGCAACAAAACCCGCACGTCTATGGCCGGAGCAGACATGCCCCTGTCGTGGAGGCAATGAGGTTTTAAGGCTGTTCAATCATCTGCAGAGCATTCTCCATCAGGATCTCGCCCGTCATTTCTCCCAAACTCGTTCGCGAGACGTAGGAATACCGTTCGAAACTCTCGTAATCGACTTTGGTCAGAATGTATCCAAACGCGTCGTTGGTCAGACCAAACAGGAAGTTGTGTTCCCCCTTCATTTTCCGCTTCAAATAGAAACCGATATTCGGCAGCGCTTCTCCCGGAATTGTCAGCACCTGAGCTTTCCCGATTGTCAGCAGATTGACCTGAACTGAAATCCGGAAGTCATCTGTATGTGGATACTTCAACGGTGACGCGGCGACAATGGCCCGCATCATCGCCGACTCTACGGGGAACTCGATACGCCTTGCGAGGTTGACAACAGCCGGCTCTTTCTGAGCATCTGCTTTTCCAATGATCCGCTCCGCCTCGTCAGCCATCAAGTGACCAATTCGCAGACATTCGGTCCATGATCGCTGATCCGGCCAGACGGCATTGCGAATATCGCCCGGCTGGGAAAGATCCCGATTGTCGGCCGTGACCATTCCTCCCTGCGCGCTGTTCATGAAGACCGCAACACCGCCAAGCTTCTGTTCGATCTGATCGTACATCGGCCCAATGCAGTCAGGACTAATAATCCCGACATCGCTGCCCAAAACTTCAGGATGAATTGCATAGTTGACCAGTGTGCCAATCACCTTGCCGTCCGCGCCAACTGTCTGCAACACTCCCATGCGTCGATCGTACAACTGTGGAGCGTAATAGTTGTAAGCAATCCCTTCAGCCGCCTTGTCGACTGCAGTCTTCAAGATGGCCGGCTGAAGTTTATCAATCGCTTCATTTACCGCCTCCGCCGCTTTCTCGCAGACGCTCTGCATAAAGTTGAGATCGCCAGTGAACTTCCCGGAAGGTAAAGGAAAACCATAACAGTCCGGCGCGCTATGAGTATGTGTCGCGCCGATCAGAATATTCTCGCCAGGAAGGCGAGGCACCAGCTTGCGAACACGATCCCCAAGGACCGACGGGAATCCGAGCACATCAATTCCGACAACAGCAATCGTCGTTGTCCCATCGCTGAAGACCATCGCGCGGGCCGTCAGCTCACCCCGCTTCTCGGTCGTGGCCTGCGGCTCGCCAACACCTCCGGAGACCGGCAGCAGCGGATTCGGCGTGATGATTCGCATCGCAGCGCCGGAGCGAAATTCGCCGCATTCGGCGGTGGATCCAAACAGGATCGGCAACAGCACAGTCACGACAAAGGTACAAAGAATTTTGAGTCGCATCGAATCACCTTTATTTTGTGAACACTTCGTTTAACGGTAAGCCGCAGGCGACTGTGTTCATATGCGCCGACGCCTCCGGCTTACCGTTAAACGAAACAATCTTGAGCCCTGACTATTTCCATCAACCAACAGTTATCGATCCAGCTCCAAAACACACATCGCCGCATTGCGTCCCGGGATTCCACTCACTGCGCCGCCGCGAATTGCAGAAGAGCCAGCTCGAAAAATCCTCGGATGATGAGTTTCGACACCCCATTTTCCAACCTGCTCAGAATCATCGGTAAAGAACCAAGACAGAGCATTGTGAAAGATGTTACCAAGATCCAGATCAACGTCTCGTTCAAGATCCTGCGGTGTTTTCATTTCAATGCATAGTTTGCCATCTTTATCCCGAGCCAGACAGTCTTCAAACGGCTCTGCACAAATGCGATTCAGGCCCGCCAGATAAAGCTGCTTCACTTGTTCCCGTCGGGTGTCGTGATCATGAGCGAACAGGCGATAGGGCATATCGAGGCCAAACAAGGTGAGCGTGTGATATCCCTGCTGGCGTAATTCCGGGGATAAAATCGAGTCGTCCGTTAACGTGTGACAGTACATCTCACCGGGCGCGGGATCCGGAAGTTCTGCTGCCGCTGCTGTTCGATGCGATTCACGCATCTGCTGGTAGCCTTCGTCGATATGAAACGATCCTGCGAAAGCCTCTTCTGAAGTCACACCGGCCGCTTTTACTTTCGGCAGTCGACGCAGCAACATATTCATCTTGATGACGGAGCCTTCGTCCGCAGCGGACGGAGTCCACGACTCACCCAGTAATTTCGCAAAGGTTTTGGGACCGGCATTAACCAGCACAACGTCCGCATCCACATGCCGCATTTTGTCGTCCTGCAAGTAATCGACAGTATGCCGACTCGCACCCAATGCAATTCGTTGAGCAGGTGCCGATGTGGCAATCTGGACGCCTCGTGCAATGCAACGAGCAACCAGTGCGCCCACCAGTGACTTCATGCCTCCGACGGGAACTCGCCACTCCCCGGTCTCATTGCCAATCACGTGATACAGAAAGCAGCGATTCTGCAGCAGTGATTCATCATGCGGATCAGTAAACACGCCGATCTTGCCGTCGGTCATCAGCAGGCCGCGCAAGACATCGTGCTCGGCGTATCGTTCGATCACTTCACCGAGCGGTCGCTCGATAAACGACTGCCACGCTTCTCTTTGCTCCGGGGAGGTCAGGCCCTGTTCGAATTCACCTCGAGACTTCAGTGGCTGCAGCATCGTTGGCCACGCAATTTTGGCCATCGTGGTTTCGAGTGACAATAGCTGTTGGTAGTTCTTCCAAGCCTGTTCACTGCCCGTCAGTTCAAACATTGATGACCGAGAACGCTGCTCATCAACATTCGACAAAACCAGCCCGCGCGCAACCCCATGCTGATCTGTGTACGGCGTAAAGGAGGCTGTTCGTCGTCGACGTGTCTCGAACGACAAATCCAGTTCTCGAATAATCTGTTCGGGCAACAGCGAAATCAGATACGCATATCGTGACAACTGCGCGTCATAATCCGGGAAGACGCGATGCGATGTGGTGGCACCGCCTGGATAATCATTGCGTTCCAGGACCAACACCGACTTCCCAGCACCGGCAAGATAAGCGGCCGCTACCAAACCGTTGTGCCCGCTGCCGACGATCACGACATCGTAGTGCGTTTTAAGTGCGTGCTGGTTGCTCACGAGCGAGTCCTGATTTCTGACGATCACAAGTCATGTACTGGGGATACTGAGCAACTCGTAGTGCTGGCTTCAGCCGGCATTAGCCGCTGGGCGCTAGCTCACGGTCAAGAACCGGACGCTAGCGCGTTCCTGCTGATAAAGCGAACCCAACTTTTCAGCCCTGATAAATCACTGGTTACTTCACTGATCAGCACGCCGCACCAATTCGATATTCATAAAGCTTCCCGCCCCCGGAAACAAGCGGGCCAATGAATGATCAAAAATGGTGGCTGGTTTCCAAAGCCATGCCGGAAGCAGCGTCCACGATTTCAGGCCACCGCTTAGCCAGTATCTCAAAGGCGTGTGAGGTCGCAAAGACTCAACCTTTAGCCCCGGAAATCTCTGCTGAAACAATTCGCGATCACGCAAAAACACGATCCAAGCTAATGCTCCATTGGCTCCGGACAACGGCCCGCTGGACGGGAAGCTCCAGGTGGTTGCATCCGGCTGGTAAGGTTCGTGATGCGCGTGCTTTAGAATCCAATGACTAAGCCAGCCTGGATATTGATCAACGATCAGCACTCGTCCCCCGGGCTTAAGACATCGCTGGCATTCTGCCAAAAATCTTTCCACATCTGGAATGTGGTGAAAGACGTTCAGCATTCCAAGAAACCGAACGGAGTGATCCCCGAACGGCATCTCACAGGCATCGAAAACCAGATCGACAGTCTCGTACGGAAGCACGTCGGCAGTCATCAGTTCCGGGATGACTTCCTGAGCAAACCCGCCTCCTGCTCCCAGTTCAACGGCCAGTCCTTCATCAGGGCAACACGACAGCACCGACTTATAATGCTGATAGATCTCTCGATACCAAAGATTGAGTCCCTTCTTTTGGCGAATAATGCGAGCCAGCTCCGGGCCGCGGCCGGGATCATCAAGTCCATGATCATCAAGACCGTTCATTACCCGCGTCCCAAACGAAGTCGGCAGAATCCATAGACCGTCATCTTCAGCAAGAGCCAGCCATCCCGAAAGCGGGAGATGTTTGTCGTGCCATAGGTTCGCTCACGATATCGAATCGGCAAATCCACAATTCCTAACGCCAGTTCAGAAGCTGCAAACAACAACTCAAAATCACCGAACGGATCAAACTCCCCGAAGATAGCTCGCCACTGCACCAGCCGCTCGTAGTCTCGACGAGCCAGCAATTTGGTTCCACAGAGACTATCTCCGACACGAATTCCCAGCACATAACTGAGTGCTTTGGCAAAGAACTTGTTGCCCAGCAAATTCAGATGCCGCATCGCCGCATCTTCCATGGGATAGACGAGCCGATTCCCATTGATAAAGCCGCCGTGACCCTGCCGCCACGCATCATAAAACCGCGGCAGCAACTCTGGAGGCATCGTCAGATCCGCGTCCAGAATCGTCAGCAAATCGCCAGTCGCTTTCGCAAAGCCAACACGCACCGCATCGTTCTTTCCTCGTCCCAACTGCTGATAAGACGAGAGTTTCCAGCGGTGTCCATAAACTTTGACGAGTCGTTGAATCTCTTCCCATGTGCCGTCCGTCGAGTTCCCTTCGACGAAAATGATTTCCACATTCGATGTGGCAAACGTCGGCATTCTTTGCAACGCGGCTTCCAGATTGCCTCGTTCATTTCGAGCCGGAATGACGATCGACAGCGATGGTGCTGTCTGCGGCAATTGCACAGCTCTGACAACGACCAGCCATGCCATCGCAAATCGATTGATCAATGGAATGGCAGGCAGCACAGAATTCAGAATCCAACTGATCAACGGAATCCAGAATGGTATGAAGATCGCCGGACGAACTCGCACTGCTTCCAAACCGGAAAGCTTCAGCATCGAGTTCAGTTCAGTTTCCGTAACGAACGTCGACGGCAGAACACCTTTGCGAATGCCCAGCCAGTTCGCCAGTCGAAAGAGACCATGAGCATAAGGCGTATACAACACAGCAAACAGTCGACTGCCCCCCGACATTTTCGCTCGAATCTGCTGCAGCATCTCCTGAATATCACTGGAGGCATTGAAGTTTCCGTTCAGCAGCAACCCGATGCGATCGGCCGCGTCCGCTGGCAACTCCAGTTCGTCGATCGTCCTGGCAACCGACTTGTCATGGCAGTCAACGGACTCCAGCAACAGCCCGTCTTCATGATCGAGCGGAGCCACCTGGATGAGCCGATCACAGTATCTGGCCGTCGCGGAGATCTCAGCTCCCAGCAAACGATAGACGTAGCGTCGCATTGACGATCGTTGAGTTACCGGCTCATCGGAACCTGACGGATGAAACAGATTCTGGTCTGACAATCGATCGCCCCTCTTGCCGGCTGCTCACTTCTTTTCTTCGGTCAGCAGAGTCAGAACGCGTTGTCGCTTCACTGGTACTTCTGATCTATCAAAGCGTCAGGCCGATCCGGTGCTGACTGAGTTGTTCGCTGCCAGTGCTGTTAATCAAATAATTGTGTTCGAAACGCATTCCGCCCTGACCTTCAATGTAGCAGCCGGGCTCCAGCGTGATCACGTCTCCTTCAATAAGAACATCGTCGCTTTCCGAAACCAGTACCGGTGGTTCCGGATGTTCCAGCCCCAAACCATGTCCTGCATGATGAGCCAGCGGCCCAAAACCTCGAGATTCCAGCACTGTAGACGCAGCTTTCCAGATTTCTCGGCCCGCGGCCCCTGGCTTTAGAATGGCCGCCGCCGCACTCAAAGCATCCCGACAGGCTTCAAACTGTGCGACAATTTTGTCGGATGGAGCTCCCACGGAAATCGTATTTGTAAAGTCGCTGCGGTAGCCGTGGATAATGACGCTGTAGTCCAGAATGAAGAGGTCTCCGTTCTGCAGGCGATAGTGAGTTGGCAGCCCTCCGGCTTTATGCAGAGTCGCGTTGGTGGCTCGAAAATCCCCGTACACAACACACGGAACGCCGGCCGCTTCCTGTGCGGCACGCTGAACTTCTAGGTAGATTTCGAATTCAGAAATCCCCGGACGAATCACCTCGAATGCACGACGATGTCCGGCCTCACCAGCTCGCATGCAGGTCTTCAGCAACTCAACTTCGTCAGCATGCTTTGAGCGACGCAATGACCGGATGATTGTCCCCAGAGTGGTAGGTGTCTCCGAGTCGTCTTCAGCAAACTGCCACGCAGCATTCTCGGACACCATCGCGGCCGTCATTTCGGACAGACCTTCGGGTTCGATCAGTCCTGTCTCGCCACCCCAGATCTTTTCCACTTCGCTGAGTGCCAAACAAAGGGCATCGTCACGATTGGTGACAGACTTCTTGTGCGTGTACCA
>CANHVD010000267.1 GCA_947463775.1 Planctomycetaceae bacterium
CACCGGTTGATGAACTTGTCCGGCGTCTGATGGACCCGAGGTCTGTCAACTCTCACAGTGCGATGCCTTCGTTTGGGCTGAGTGCCGAGGAGGCCAAAGATGTCGCGCTGTTTCTGATGGATGCATCCGACAAAAAATCACCGTTGGCTCAGAAGGAACTCGAATTCAAATCAGGCGATGCCGATGCGGGCTCGAAGCTTCTGTTGACGACCGGATGTGTCGCGTGTCATCGTTTATCGCAGTTCAATAATGAAGCTGCTGAGTCAACGTCGGAATCAGCGGATGTTCTGCCCAATGCCAGCCCCTATCACGGACCGGAACTTGTTGGCATTGCAAAACGTCGCACTGCGAAGTGGCTTTCAAAGTGGCTGCAAGCTCCAGGTGAATTGAATCCAAATCATCGCATGCCGGTCTTCTCACTTTCAGACGATGAACGCCGTCAGATCGTCGCTGCACTTGTATTGAGCACTTCGGAAGAAAAGGCTAATCCAGCGGCCGGTGTTTCAAAAGAAAAAAACTTACCGCCGTCACTTGAAGCCTCGATCGCTAACGGTCGTCGTATTGCAACAGCCGCGAACTGCGCTGGATGTCATAGCATCAAAGGCCTTGAACCATCGGCAATAAAGATTGCTCGGCCCACAAAAATTCAGTCTGCAGATTCCACTCACAATTGCCTTGCCGTAAAGAAGCCGGAGTCAAACGCCGTAGACAATTCTGAGCACAATCACCGACCGTGGTTTCAGACGACGGATGTTGAGCGTCAACAACTGAATGCGTGGTTGACTTCAATACGAACTGACACTCAGCACGTAACGGGGGCTGCTTTGGGTTCGCTGCTGATGCATCGTAACGGCTGCCTTGCGTGTCATGATCGAGATCTCAAAAAGGGGCTTTCGACTCATGCAGGAGTTATCTCCTCCCTGCGAAGTGACCTCAATGGTCAAAGCCAGGCACTGATCCCACCCGCGTTGACGGCAGCCGGCGACAAACTCAAGGATGAGTATTTGATGTCTGCGGTCAGCGGAGAACAAGCCAGTCGCAGGTTGCCATGGTTGCTGGTGCGGATGCCGAAGTTTGGGTTTTCGGCAGATGAGAAGAAGGCAGTCACTCGGTATTTCGTCGGGGCCGATCGAATACCAGACGCCGCTGATGTCGCTCGAGAAGAACTTTTCCGACATTTGAATCCGCATCATCCGACCATGGCAACGCCCGCTGATCTGCTGACCGGGAATCATTTGATCGGAGCCGGTGGCTTCAATTGTATTGCCTGCCACAAAGCTGGCCCGTATGAACCTCGCAATGTAGCCATGGGAACTCGCGGTTCTGATATCATGTCGATGGGGCAACGAATCCGTCCGCGTTACTTCATGCGTTGGATGGAGAATCCCATTCGAGTTGTCCCTGGCATTGAAATGCCGGCCATTCGGAAGCCCATCCCTGGTGTGCTGGAAGATTCACTGCCGCAGCAGATAGCTCTGATGTGGACAGTTCTCGCCGATCCAAAGTTTTCTCCACCGACGGTCGTAAGCCGATATGAACAATTCGTCACTGTCGCGCCGGGACAGCCACCGCGCGTGCTGCGGGATGTCTTTACGGTTGGAGATCCTAAAGATCGCAACAGCGTTGCTCGCGCGATGGCTGTTGGGTTCAACAATGGGCACAACATTCTGATCGATCTGGACACCATGCGGCTGAGGCAATGGACGATCGGGGAATTTGCTCGGCAACGAACTGAAGGCAAAAGCTGGTTCTGGGATATGGCTGGTGTGACTGTCTCGTCGGATCCGGAGATCACCTTTCTGAGTCGACTGGTCAGCAAGACTGCAACAGATAAAGAGCCACTCAGCCCGGTGACGGATCAACGTCGTCAGGCGGAATTGATTTCCAGTAAGGTGACTGATCAGTCGGTGATTCTTCGAGTGCGTTACTATTTTGATCCTTCACCACAGGCGAGCCCCCAGGCCGGGAAGGACACGAAGAATTCGGCCGCGCTTTCACGACATACGGCCGTCACGGCGTGGAATGATCCGACCCGAAGTCTGCTGACGTCTGTTGTAAACTTCACAATTCAGCCATTCGAGCAATCCGGCGACCAAACCGGTTGGGTGGTCAAGGCAGATGTTGAAGAATCACCAAACGGCTATCTCGTACAGTTGGAAGGTTGGTCTGATGCGGAATCATCTGCCGGGATTCCGTGGAGTGTGAAAGCTGGTTCTGAAAACAAAGCGAATACTGCGGTTCGTCTGCAGAATGGAGAAATGGCGACGTTGCAGTTCTTTACCAGCGTCAAACCGCCCGTGATTGTTCCGCCCGGAATTCCACGAGCGATGAGTTCGCCAGATCAAGTCACAGCCCTGCCCGGATTCGAAGGTCAGAGACTTCCGATTGATACCGCGATTATGCCCACGGCGATGACGTGGATGGCCGATGGTCGTCTGGCGTTTACTTCTCTGCGTGGTCAGGTCTGGATTGCAGACGATCGGGATAAGGATGGCATCCCGGATTCTCTGACATTATTTGCGGAAGGCCTTGCGGCTCCTTATGGGATTCAGGCTGATGGCAGTTCGATATTGGTATCGCATAAGCCCGAGATTCTGCGGCTCCGCGATACTAATCAGGACGGGCGAGCTGACGAGTTTGATGTGTTTGCTTCAGGCTGGGGATTCAGCGACGACTATCACGACTGGACCACGGCACTGGCTCGCGATCAGAACGGCGACTATTTCGTTGGCCTCGGCAGTGACTATTCTCAGAACAACCGCCCAGCGGATAATGATCGATGGCGAGGAACGGTGCTGAAAGTCAACTCCGCCGGAACGATCACGCCGATTGCGTTTTCCATGCGGTTCCCGATGGGCCTGGCGTTCGATAGCCAGAATCGATTATTTGCGACTGACAATCAGGGAGTTCAGAATACGTTCAATGAAATCAATCACATCATTGAAGGCAAACACTACGGGGTTCCATCGCGACACGAAACAGCCAAAGATGTGACTGTGGAAACGCCGGCCCTGATGATTCCGCATCCATGGACACGCAGCGTTAACAGTATCACCTTCTTTCCGAAAGACTATGCCGTCTCTGAACTGGCCGGGCATGGTGTTGGTTGTGAGTACGATACGCGTTGTCTGATTCGCTTCACGGTTCAGGATGTGAACGGCACCATGCAGGGAGCCAGTTATCGCTTCAGCCTGCCTGACCAGCCGAGCGGCGGAGGTAACTTTGTTGGGCCTGTTGCGTCGGCTATCGGGCCAGACGGGGGCCTCTACATCGGTAGCATTTGGGACAGCGGCTGGCAGGGCGGCACGAACACGGGAACGATTGAACGGATGGTTCCGGCAAAGAAAATGCCCAATGGGATTCGTGAAATTCGAGCGACGGCCCAGGGATTTGAAGTCTCCTTTTTTCGCCCCGTCACAGCCAGTAAAGCGACCGATGTCAACAACTGGAGTCTTCAGGGTTACACAAGATCCTGGGGCGGCAGCTATGCGACGCCGGACTCCGATCGACACCCGGTCGTTCCTTCGGTATTGACGGTTTCGGACGACCTAAAAACAGTCTCCATTCAGACGGCCGCATTGAAAGCGGGTTATGTCTATGAGATCTCAGTCAAAAAGCCGCTTGATGAATCCGCCGCAGCGGATTTCTGGCCGACTGAGGGACATTATTCCATGAAGGTCGTGCCCAAGTGAGGCGATGATCGGTGATCGCAGAGTTTGTAAGCCATGGAATTCATGGCTTCGCAGATTCAATGGGAGCCTTCACTATTGGCGATTCGTCGGATAGCAGATCATTGATCATCGAAATTAGTTCTTCAGGCCGAAAAGGTTTCTGCAGGACCGAATGGACTTGTAAGTCGCCTGTTATCGCAGGGATTTCATCCGTGGAGCAACCTGTCATAAGAATGACCGGAAGATGGATTCCCTTTGCATGAAGGACTTCCAACATTGTTGGCCCATCGACCGGAGACATCATCAGGTCGAGCAAAAGACAGTCGGCCTCTTTGTGCTCAACAAGATACTCCAACGCATCCGTCGCACATGTAAACAAGTCTGCTTTGCCACCGATAAGTTCAATGGTGCGTCCAATAACCTCCAGTGTCTCGGTCTGATTGTCCACCGCTATAATTCGAGTGATACGTGATGTCGTTGAAAGTGCTGAAGGGTGCGAGCCAACAGGTTCGATTCGTGCCGGCTTTGCAGACCTTGGCAGGAGAATGCGGAATCGGCTGCCCTCGCCGGGAAACGAAGTTAGCTGTATCAGGCCATCATGGCGATTCACGTGACCATACACCACAGACAGTCCGAATCCATGTCCGTCCGGTTTTGACCTCGTCGAGAAGAACGGCTGGAAGACTCGCGCATAATCCGATTCTGCAATTCCCTTTCCGGAATCAATGACCTCAAACCAGACGAACTCCCCACCAGTGCGGCGATTTCCAAACGTCGGTGTATCGACCGGAACATCGGGAAGGAAATCGCACCCGGTTCGAATCAGGATTGTTCCCTGAACATCAATCATGGCCTGAGCCGCATTGGTCACAAGGTTCAAAAGGATCTGATCAATCTGTTCCGCATCGCCTTCCGTTTGCAGAGGAATCGGATCCGGATCAAACAAGATCGAATGACGTCCACCAAGACCGGCCCGAAGAAGTGGCAGCATTCGATTCACTGAATCATTCAGATCAATGACCTTCTTCGTGGCAGGCTGTTTTCCGGCATAGGCCAACATCTTGCGGCTGAGGCCGGCCGCCGTCTCAGCAGAACGGATGATTCCTTCCAGGCACTGTGAACCTGCCGGCGAGCCGGGTTCCAGGTACTTCAGCAGGTCCGCATTACCGATCACGCCGACCAGAAGATTGTTGAAATCATGCGCGATTCCGCCGGCCAGTGCTCCGAGACTTTCCAGTCGTTCCGTCTGAGCCAGCCGCAGTTCGATGCGTTCGGTTTCCTGTCGCTGCTGTTCCGTATGCAGGATTTCTTCCTTGAGTCTTCGATTGGCATTTCGCAGCTTTCGTCGATCTCTGAGAAGAATGATGGCCAAGCCACAAAACACGGCAAATCCGATTCGCGAAAACCTCAATGAGCGTTGGCTTTCTTCATCCGCTCGCAATTGTGCTTCGGTAATTCGCTCGGCCTGCATGGCCATCATCCGGCTTGCTCTGGAAGTATTCCATTCACCTAGTGTCATAGACGTCAGTCGAACTGTGGCCCTGAGAATTCGCGCGCGTGTTGCCAGACATTTTCGTAACTCCTGGCGGTTATGAACCCCCGTCCCATTAGCTGGTAAGTTTTGTACTGCTCCTACAAACTTGCGCAGCGTGTCCTGGCAGTTGATCATCGGAATGGAGTTATAGAGAGAGTCGAAGATCGACTGCACCCGTAAGAGATCATCCTGCCTCTGAAGTATCTCGGTCATGCTGAATTGACACATCGCAATAATCGTTTGATGCTTCAGTTCCCTGGCCAGCTTCAATGCTTCCTCCAGCGTCAATAACGCGGCTGAATCATCCCCGGATTGCTGTTCCAGATCGGCTATCAGCAGGAGAGTCGAGATTCGCAATTCGCGGGACAGAGCCGAAAATTCCGGCCTCCGTCTGATCGCATCACACTGCTGCAGGAACTCCGAAACGGGTTTCTCGGGATTCGACATTAAATCGCAGCGAAGCGTCAGGATCTCGTGTCGTGTTTGAACATCAGACTTCACCTGTGATGACAGAACAGAGGAACATTCCAACAGAAGGGCGTCAGGCATGATGCCATCATCAAGCCGGCAAGCCAACAGATCCTGCAGAAGCCGGCAGCGGATCTCGCGGCTGCCATTCGGAGTCGGCATCGTCAGTTCTGAAATCGGTGGTATCGGGACAAAAATCGTATGACTGAGTCCCAGAATCTGCTGGTGCTGAAACAAGGCGTGCGTAAAGAAAAGCTGGTAGCTCTGATGATTGCTGACAGGAAACACTTCCAGTGCTCGACGGAACTCGTTGTCTCCCGCTTCTATTCCTTCCAAACTCGCCCTTGCACTTGCCCTTTGCATCATGGCAATGGCAACGACTGCTGGCTGATCGCAAGCCTGCGCGAGCTGAATTGTTTCCGTGCATAGCCGGATGGACTCTTCGAGGTCCTGGTCAAGTTGAGCGGCATTTCGGCCGAGGAGCCGCGACCAATCTTCGAAGCCGTAGTCCTTTTCTGGCGACTCCTGCACCTGCGAACTTGCAACAACCACGTCAGCGGAGTCTGAATACCGAAAATCGCTGGCCCAAACACTAGGCTGCGGGATCAATGCCACCAGTACCAGCAGTTCTGGCAACAGCATTGTTTTTCGGACCATGATTCTGACATCCATTTCGACCGCACGCCCGTGTGATACACTTCGAGGACTGTTAAGGATTGCGAATTCCTTACGGAGATTCAATCCAAGCCCCCGTCGGAACCTCGATATCTTCACATCGAAGTCGTTCAGGTCCTGGGCTTCTTCGATGTTAAACGCTGCCATTCATTGGTTTCTGTGATCCCAGGAGAATTCAATGCGCCCGCTGAAAACAGCCATTATTGGCACAGGCTTTATGAGCTGGGTTCATCTGGATGCCCTTCGCAGAATAGGTGTCCACGTTACAGGGATGCTGGGATCATCCGAAGCAAAGAGCCTGGGGGCTGCAAGCAAGTTCGGCTTGAATCGTACCTACGTGTCAATTGAGGAGGTTCTGGAAGACTCGGAGGTTGACTGCGTTCATGTTTGTACTCCGAATCAATCCCACTTCGATCTGGTCTCCCGAGCCTTGAAAGCCGGCAAACATGTCCTGTGCGAAAAGCCTCTGGCGATGGACAGCCATGAATCTGCTGAGCTTGTCCATCTGGCGAGCCAGTTCAATGAACAGGCGACGGCCGTTAACTACAACATCCGCTTTTATCCTCTTTGCTCTGAGGTGCGTTGCCGGATTCAGAATGGAAGTCTGGGCGAAGTTCTCCATGTGAACGGAAGCTATATTCAGGACTGGCTTCTTAAGTCCACCGACTACAACTGGAGAGTGCTTGCCAGTCAGGGGGGAGCTCTCAGAGCCGTTGCCGACATTGGTACGCACTGGCTTGATCTGATGACATGGATGACTGGACTTCGAATCTCTGCCGTCTGTGCGGATCTGATGACTGTCCATCCCGTTCGCAACAGACCCGTCGGTGAAATCACAACCTTTGCAGCGGCAGATGAATCAGCGAGGAAGCCCGTTGAAATTTCTACCGATGACTACGGCGCGATTCTTTTGCAATTCGAGAACGGCGCGAGGGGAAGTCTGCATGTGTCTCAGGTGAATGCCGGGCGAAAAAACTGTCTGCGGTTTGAGGTCGCGGGTTCGGAGTCTGCCTGTGCGTGGAACAGCGAAGTCCCCAACGAGCTTTGGATGGGCCATCGAGATCGCTCG
>CANHVD010000268.1 GCA_947463775.1 Planctomycetaceae bacterium
GCGAGAAGAGATTCGCCGGGCGGCCGAGCGTCAGGCGATGCAGAAGGAGAAGTTGTCGGTACTGGGCTTGTTAGCCGGATCATTGGCTCATGAAATTCGCAATCCATTATCTTCGATGAAAACGATTGCCACGCTTTTGTCTGAAGATCTGGCGAGTCGAGATGAGCATCGCAAAGATGTGGAGATGATCCTGACTGAGATTGATCGGCTCACCGCGACCACACAGCGGCTGCTCGAGTCAGCTCGTCCGGCTGATGACACACGCCAGCGTTCAGAGCCGGATACTGTGATTCAGAAGCTGCTGGGAATTCTGGGACATCTGGCCCGGCAATACGGCGTGGAGGTTCAGACAGAACTGCAGGCTTCACAGGCCATCGTCGCAGCGACCGACGCCACACTCAGCGAAATCTTCTTTAACCTCATCAAGAACGGAATCGAAGCCTGCCAGAACTGCTCCATGCCGAGAGTCCTCATCACGACTCAGGTCGTCAACGGCATTCTTGAAGTCGAGGTCGTCGACAATGGCGCGGGGATCAGTCCGGAGTTGCAGAATTCACTGTTTCAGCCATTCGTCACCGGGAAACCAAAGGGGACCGGACTGGGACTCTACATTGTTGCGGAACGCATTCGTGAACTGCGAGGCACCATCAGCTGTCGGACGGAAATCGGCAGCGGAACGACCTTCGAACTGCGGCTGCCACTGGAAGCCCAACAGATCAGTTAGTCGGTGATTGCCGAGACAATTGTCCTGGTCGGTTTATGGACATCATGGTTTTGGAAACGTCAGAGAAATCTCGCTGACGCCACCGTCAGTGTTAAGCACCACCGGAATCTTCCAGGTTGCTGTTGCCAGGCGGCAAAGGGCATTCTCTTCGGTACCGCAATAGCCGAAGCTCATTCGCAGAATAAAGGATGCCTCGCCAGGAGTGCCCGTCAAAGGAACTTCAAACTGAGCGATGTTCTGGTCGTTTGCTGTCGCTTCGTCACGAACGCCAAGCTGATCAGCTGCAACGATCGATTGCTCTGTTTCTGCAAAGATTTCCCATGTGACCGGAGCAAGGTCATTGCGTTTCTGACCTTCCGGAATGGTCAGTGTCACATTGAACTTCAACTTTTCTCCAACCGCCAGTTTCTGCGACTCAACGGCGATGGCGTCATTGACGTCAGGCATGGCTGTTTGTTTCGGGGGATTTGGCGGAGTCAGACCGTTGATGGTCAGTACGGTCGTCTGCTTGCTCGCGATATCAATCACCAGGATGCGATGATTATTCGTGTCGGCGACAAACAGCTTGCCATCGGCGATGGAAAGTCCACCTGGTTCATTCAGCAGCAACGGATCAACCGTATTGCCGGGCTTGCCACTACCGGCCCATGTGGAAGATTTTCGCTTGTCCAGGTCGATGGTCTTCAATTTATGGTTGTACGAGTCTGCAACAAACAAACTCTCTCCGGAGATTGCGATGCCTAGCGGATGCTGGAATCGAGCATTCTTGCCGGCCGCGTCGACGTCCCCAAAAGCAAACAACGACTGACCGCGAGGAAGCTCGGACGTACCTGCAACTGTCGTGACTTCACCAGCAGGGTTCGTCGGGACCTTACGAATCGCCGAACCTTCGCTGTCGACGAGATAAAGGAACTTGCCTTCCGCATCGCTCACAATTTCTGATGGTTGGGCAAATGCCGAAGTGGCCAGCGGCCCGTTGATGACATCTTCGCGTCCCGAGCCCGCATAAACACCGATCAAGTTCGTCCCCAGCTGATGCGCCCAGACCTGATGCGGTCCCGCCATCGCAATGAACAAAATGCCATTGGCATGTGCGATTGACCAGGGACTATTCAGAGCCGTTTCCAGCATCGTCCCGTTCACCATTCCGCCGGGCTGCCCCTGACGTCCATTCCCGGCCAGAGTCGAGACTGTTTTAGTGTCGAGATCGACAACGCGAATCAGATGGTTCTCCGTGTCCGCGACGTAGAGTTTGTTGCCGAGAAGTAGTATGCCCTGCGGACGATTGAACTCAGCCGCTTCGAACGCCCCATCAGCACGGCCATTGCGGCCGCTGCCAATGATCTGCTGCAGTTCGCCAGCCATTGACGTGACGACAATTCTATTGTGATTGCTGTCGGTAATAAACAGCCTCTGACCAGCAGCATCAGCAAAGACTTTTCCGGGATAACGCAGTGGTGTTGGCTGAAACTTGCTGGCTTCCGATTTGAAGACAATCGGCTTCTCGTCCAATGTCCCTTTCCAGCGATGATACTCAACCAGCTTCCCAATCACGTTATCGAACAATTCACGGTGGCCTTCACCGCTCTGCGAGCCGGCATACTTTCCTTCCGGATCAATCAGAGTCAAAGTCGGCCACGCCCGCGTCCCGAACTTGCGCCAGATGAGCATTTCGCTGTCGTTGACGACAGGATGATCAATCTCATAACGAACAATGGCGTCCCGGATGTTCTGAGAAACTTTCTCATTGTCGAACTTGGCCGAATGAACTCCGATGACAACAAGTTGATTGCCGTACTTCTGTTCAAGAAATTTCAAATCGGGAAGAACGTGCATGCAGTTGATGCAGCAGTAAGTCCAGAAATCGAGGACCACGATCTTGCCACGCAGATCCTTCAGGTCGATCGGATGTTCTGTGTTCAGCCATTCTGTACCGCCCTCAAGAATTCCTTCCGGGACCATAACGGCTTCAGGGAACGGATTCTGAGGAGCCTCGGCTGCCTGGGCCGGATCCTTGCCCGCAGTCTTTTCGTCAGCGTTCAATCGCACCGACTTTGCGCCGGCAATGAACACGCCAAACAAAACAGCCGAGCACAAAATTCGCGACAAGCAGGAAGGTATGAGACAACTCATGTGTCATCTCCAGAGGAGTTGCAGGCGAAGGTGGGAAAAATGACGCGGGAACAAAGAACAACCACAGAGACACAGCCAGGATCCGCCCGATCAATTGGCTGATGGCATATCATAGGACTCAACAGAGTATTTTTCTGCTCAGTGTAACCAACTTTGATTTTCCCAGAAGATCATTGTTTCAGCCGATCAAGATCGGGTTGAAGACGTCTGAGTCCTTCTTCCGTGGAGCAAAGCGGACGGTAGCCGAAATCCCGCTCCGCTGCGGAGATGCTGTAACTGTGTGACCCTGCCAGTTGAGCCGCAATAAAGCGGGTCATTGGGGGTTCTCCGCCGAGCCGAAACAGGTTCCAGACACCTTCCAGAACCGCACCAAGACGAGTGGCCGCGGATTTGGAAATAGTCTTTTCCACGGGTGGCAAACTGGTCTTCGCCAGTAGCAGGTTGATCCAGTCCCAGAGATTTACAGCCTCCGGCTCGTTGATGAAATACGCCTTGCCTGCTGCGCTCGTGGAGTTTCTGAGTGACAGTTCCGCCTGCACATGTGCCGCTGCGGCATTCTCAACATAGGCTACGGAGACAACATTGGTCCCGTTACCCACTCGTCGCAAACGACCGGAGCGTGCCTTCTGGATCAACCGCGGGATCAGATGATTGTCACGAGGTCCCCAGATCAAATGCGGTCGCAAAGAGATTGTACGTAGTGAACTTTCACTGTTCGCTGCCAGCACATCCTGCTCGGCCAGTGCCTTGCTGTGGGGATAGTGACACAGCCACGAAGTCGGATACGGCAATGACTCATCTGCATTAACGTGGTCAGCGCCGTCGAAGACTACGCTGGGCGAACTGGTATAAATCAATCTTGCCACGCGGTGATTCTGACACGCTTGAATGATGTTCCTTGTGCCTTCCGTGTTGATGCCATGATACGTCTTCCAGTCACCCCAAACTCCAGGCACGGCCGCCGTATGAAAGACCGCTTCGATATCTCGACAGGCTTCATTCACTGCGGCTTCATCCCGCAGGTCGCCTTGAATTGTGGACACGCCCAAAGTCTTCAGCGCCGGATACTGACCTCGACAGAAAACGCGAACAGCATGCCCCTGCTGCAAAAGCTGTTCAACGATGTAGAGGCCGAGAAATCCGCCTCCGCCAGTGACGAGAGTTTGCATGAAGAGGGTCTTTAAACGATCGTGAGAAACTTTGACTGCGATGTGTTGGCGTCCCACTGAAATCATAGCGGTAACGCTTCGATATTCGAATACGGGGTGGGTGCCGAAATTGGGATGTCAGCGCCTGAGGCCGGATTTGAAGCCATCAGTCGAGAGTCCCCTGACTTCCACCTGCGATATGGCAAACAGATTCATGGTCGTTTTGCGATGTCCCCGGTCCTGGAAACACTCACACACACTCACACCGGTGGCGGGCTCAATGCTTATTTCGGACGACTCAAACGCCAGACCAGATCACTCATTCTCTGATGTCCGGACTGGCTCAGATGAATGGAATCGAGCGTCGCACTACTGTCGGCCAGAATGCTGAGGAAATACCGTTTGGGAACCAGAGCGACCTCATACCTCTTTGCCAGTCGTCTCTGAGTCATCCCGTAATGGTGATATAACGGAATTAGCGGAAGTTCAAACATCACAACCTGCCGATTCTCTCTGCGGAGTTCGCTCAGAAGAGCCTCCAGATCAATCTCAAACTGCGATGGAGAGGTCGACCCCAGGATGTCATTTCCGCCGATTTCCACGATCACAAAGTTGTGTTCAATGCCGGCCTTCTTTGCACGTTTCAACGCCGAGCCCGCTGTTTCGCCGACATGCGACAGATCCTGAATCTCGATGTCGTGCTGCCGCGACAACAATGATGGCCACGTCTCTGCCTCGCCCTCTTCCATACCCGCGCTGACAGAGTCGCCAATGACAGTCAGGGCATTCACCGGCTTCGTCGCAGTGACCGGGAGTTGTCGCCACGGAAACTCCAACGCGGCAGCAAGACTCCAACTGACCACCATCAGCATAACAGCCGCGCGATGCGTTCCGGGACAGCGAGTTGCTCCGTACCACAGCGTTCCACACCACGCCAAAGTGAGCCCCGTGAGCAGTATCGCAAACCACAGAGGCATCGGCGTTGACGAAAAGACAACGCCGATCAGCCCGCACAGAAACACGATCAGCAGGAGCAATCGAACCTTTGCGGAATCAATCGTTTTCGTCCTGTGATAACAGCGATAACAAACCACTGCCAACAACACCGCCACACCGCTGAAGAAGGCATCGCCGCTGATAATGTGAAACACGATTGGATTCAACGACCATCACCCCTCAACAGACGATTTTAACTCACCGCAGGTTGAAAGGTTACTCGATTGCCAATCCGGCCGCCTCTGTCACTCGATTAAAGTACGCACAACTGGCCACGTGGTTCACCGTTTGGACAACGGTACTTGGGCTTGTCTGCTGCAACGCGGCGGCTGCGTCTTCGTCGGATGAAGCGATCGGTGATGCTGCGAGGTTCTTCGCAAATCTGAACAACGCCTGATCCACAGCACTCAGTTCTTTCCACTCGCCGTCCAGCGCGAAGATCTGGTCTTCTGTCTGGCCGAGGGACTTCAGCGTTTTGAAGGCTTGCCCCACGGCGTACCACGCTCGATCCTGGCGAGCAATGATCCAGTTCAACTGAGCTTTCTGAAGTTCGGTCAGGTCGCCTGTTTGTTTTTCTCGCGACGCCAGACTTGGCAGGCGACCGCGGCCTTCATTCGGAAAGTTGGCGATAAGCCGTACCCATGAAGTCACCGGAATATCCTGACTATTGTCCTTCAGCCACGTTGCGGCCACAGCTTCATCTACCAACGGCAATCGCGGAGTTCGTTTGGAAACTTTCTCCAGCGTTACCAACACTTCATCGCGAGTTTCCAGTTGTGGGCGATTCGTTATGCCCTGGCCGCTGGGCTTGCCGTCGAAAATTTCCAGCGGTGCGACGATTGAACGAGCATCCTTAAAACGTGTGGATGTCGGCGTCAAAAACGTATCAGAGTGTTCGGCTGCTGGGACGGCGCCGCCTCGCCCGGCAAACGTGTTGCCCGAAGATTGCGGAATACCAATTCCCTCCTTCCAGCGATTGATGGCATTGTTGCCTCCCATCGACATGGTCATTTCGACGATCTGCAACGGAGTATAGTGCTTCGCAACTTTGGCGATTTCTTCGTCTGAAATTCGATGAGGCTCATAAGTCAGCAGTCGAGCATAGGCGAACGCTGCCTGCTCCGCTTCACTGTAGGAAGACCAGTCCGCGTCCAGCGCGGCAATTGCATCATCAGACATCCCGGTCGCAGAAAGTTTCCACTCCTGATGACCCAGACAATATTGACAGTTATTCGTGCGTGCCACGATCCAGAATAGCATCGTTTTGAACTGATAGGTCAACGTCATATTCTCGTCGGCGTTGCGAGTAAAATCCTGACGAGGTGCGGTGGCTGATCCCGGTGCTCCGGCCGGAGTCGCCGTTCTTGGGCGTCCGGCTCCGAACACAGTTCCCTCAGCAAGCGGGATGTAGTTGAATCTCAATCGCGCTTCATAGTTGGTGCTGCGTTCGCCAAGTTCCTGTTTCTCTTTTTCTGTCAGTTCAGGAAGCGGAATGCGATAAGGCCGCTTCTTCATGTCCTCCAGGAGTTCTTTCATCTCCGCCCGCGTCGCAGGGATTGGACGAGGTGTCTTGACGGGAGTGTCACCAAAACTGGCAGAAAAGCCCATGGCCGCCAGAGAGAAGAACAATGCTGACTTCTTCAACATGACAGAGATTCCTGACGCAAACTTATTGAGGGAAGATCGTGACGACGGGAGTCGTGCCAACGATGTAGGTCACATTGGACTCCGAAGAGCCGATTTTTCGTTTGACTCGGATATACAGATTTGAACCGTCCGTGGTTTCTTCGTCTGCTTTGATCTCAAAGGATACCAGCTTCTTACCTTGTTCCCAGGCCGTGTCACCCACAACGATATCCGGCTGCAGATCCTTTGGAGTTTTTCCATCAACCCAGGCCTGCATCGCCTTCTGAACTGAACTTCGTGCGAGTTCCTTATCCAGCGCATAGCTCGGGGCGTCGCCGGATGAGCACCCAGCAAACATCATCGCGAAAAGGAGTCCGACGACACCGCGACGCGGTAATCGACCAACGAACATATTGATTCTTCCAAGGCTGGAGATTGAGCAAAAGTCAATTTTGAAGCGTAAGGGCGCGAGCCCTCCGGTGTTTTCCTGTCTTTGTGACACACGTCGCCGGTGGCTTGAGGACTGTTGATTTAGTCGCATCAGGTGGGCTGCTGTTTACCGCCCAGTCGGAAGTGCCGGCTTTTGTGCTGGCCGGCGTCTCCGGCTGGGCGGTGAACGACTGGATCAACAGCCCACTTGCATCATTCCGCCCAGTAAGGCAACACGAGAACGCTAATGCGCTTCGGCCTATGCAATCAGGTGCAGCACTCAGAATTCGCCGAGCACTTCGCCGCCGTTGATGCTGCCCAGGTTTCTCCAGAGA
>CANHVD010000269.1 GCA_947463775.1 Planctomycetaceae bacterium
ATGAAATGGCATGACGTTAACGCTGACGGCCTCGTCGACTGAAGCATCTGATTGCTGGTCGTCAAAGCGTCCCGCATTCCTCGCGGGCTCAATCTGCACGCTGGTCATCAGCGATCCTGGTTATCAGCGATCACAGCCAGGCCGTCTCCTCGCCTGAGCTTAGGTTTCGCACCTACGAATCAGTCACATTTATCTCCCGTGGCGATCCGATGGCTTGCATGTTCCATTCCCCGAACCAATCATACCAAAGGGACTAAAAACAAATACACTCAGGGTGAGTACGCTCCGGGCCTCGGTATGCCAGATAAACAGGACATAATCCCCGAAACCTTGACGAGCCAATCCGCCGACTCGCTGTCACCACCGTCGCCAAATCGAAGCTCTGACGCAGACGATCAGCCCGGCCTCCTGGCAACACTTCCTGACTTTCGCACGCATCACCGCAGCCTGTTAAGAATCTGTATGGGGATCTTGCTGGTTATTCTCTCTGTGGAATGGATCAGCGTCGCCATGGAACGTCCGGAACCGCTGAAAATTCAGAGGGGCGAAACATTTCGACAGCAATTTCGCGTCGAAGTCAATTCAGCGACATGGGTGGAATGGATGCAGTTAGAGGGTATCGGGATCTCGATGGCTCATCGAATTGTTGCTGATCGGACATTAAACGGGCCATTTCAGACCATCGACGATCTTACGCGGGTTCCCGGAATCGGCGATGCAACACTCGACCAAATCCGCCCCTGGCTTACAATAGGTCATGACATCGACAAAGCACAATCACTCAAATCCCCACAGATCTTCGCCGACGAACAGTGACCCTTCCGCAGGAAGTCGTCACGGATCCACCGCGCAGAATTCTTCAAACGACAAACAGGAAGACAACGTCACCAACAACTCGGGAACTGCTGCAGAAACTACGCCTGTCCGCGCCAGCAGCAGCCGGCAGCGATTCGAACAGTATCGAAGAAAAGTTCGCGATAAACTGCTGCCCAAAGGCGGCGTCCATTCGACCGGAGAAGCTCGCTCCGCGAAAGACCGCGTGCGAACGTCATGGCAACTGATTCGCGAGTTCTTTCGCCTGCTGCATCCTTATCGCTGGCAGATTAGCCTTACGTTGCTGTCAGTGACCTTATCGACCGGACTCGGTCTCCTGCCACCCGCCGGAACCAAGTTTATTGTCGACTATGTTTTGGGCGGATTACCCCTGCCAACCTGGTTCAGTCGGGCATTTCCTTCGCTCAACACTCCGATGCGATTGTTGTCGGGCGTGGTCGGCGTGGTCGTTGTGATTTCTCTGCTGAAAATTCTGATACATATCTGGGGCCGATGGGATGCGACCAGAATCTCCAAACAAATTCAACTGGCTGTGCGGCGACATGTCTTCGAACATGCGGTCCGTCTTCCACTTCACCGGATTCATGAACTGAGGTCCGGTGGGGTTGCTTCAGTGCTTCGTGAAGATGGCGGCAGCGTGGGCGAACTGGTCTTCGGAATGCTCTACAACCCCTGGCGCGCTGTTATTCAACTCGTCGGCAGTTTTGTGATACTTGCCTGGGTCGACTGGACGCTGCTGGCCGGAGCCCTCGTGTTGTTGCCGACGGTGTTCATCACACACCGTGCCTGGATCAACAGTATCCGCCCCCAGTTCCGGGCGATTCGCAAGCAGCGTGAATCGATCGATGCGGGAGCTGCCGAGTCATTTGCCGGCATGCGAATCGTGCGTGCATTCAGTCGCCAAAAACGTGAATCAGCACGGTTTTCTGAAGAAAACAATATGATGGTTCGTCAGGAACTTTACGCATGGTGGTGGATGCGTGGTGTAGAAATGGTCTGGGAAGCTCTGATTCCGATCGCCAGCGCCGGGCTGCTGTTTTACGGGGGCTGGCGAGTTATCGATGGTCATATGTCGGTCGGTTCGCTGATGATGTTCCTGGTTTATCTCCTGATGCTGCTGGAACCCCTGGCCACTCTGGCCACCAGTGCGACTCAGTTTCAGAACAGTCTTAGCGGACTGGATCGTATTCTCGATCTGCTGGCCGAACCGCGTGAAATGGAATCGACTCCGGAAAGCCTGAGAGCAGACCGAACTCAGATTCGCGGACAGATGACGTTTGAAGATGTGACATTTCTGTATCCCGGAACCCAAACCCCGGCGTTGTCCGATATTCAGTTGAATGTACAAGCTGGCCAAACGGTCGCCCTAGTCGGGCCGAGTGGCGCCGGGAAAACAACGATCTGTAATTTAGTCGCTCGCTTCTACGATCCGACTTCAGGCAGCGTAACGCTCGATGGTCGTGACCTGCGTGATTACGACGTGGAATCATTTCGAGCACTCCTCGGTGTTGTGGAGCAGGACGTCTTCCTGTTTGACGGAACGATTGGTCAGAACATTGCGTATTCTCGAAAGCATGCCACGCCCGAAGAAATTCGTGCGGCAGCCGACGCGGCGAATGCGTCCGAGTTTATCGATCGACTGCCTGCCGGCATGAATACACTCATCGGAGAACGTGGCGTGCGACTCAGCGGCGGACAGCGACAGCGTCTGGCGATTGCACGTGCGGTTCTGGCCGACCCGAGAATCCTGATTCTGGATGAAGCGACCAGCAATCTGGACACCGAAAGCGAACAGTTGATACAGCAGAGTCTTGGTACGCTGATGCGAGGCCGCACCAGTTTTGTGATCGCTCACCGGCTAAGCACCATTGCCGGGGCTGATCTGATCGTTGTTGTGGAAGGCGGCCGCATTCTGCAAACTGGCACGCACGCCGAACTGATGTTACTGGGCGGAAAATATCGCGCGATGGTCGAACAGCAGGTGAAGATGACTTTAGGCAGCATGGAACCAAGATAAACCTGTCTGTTGTCAACGATTAAGCCACCCCCCAGGGATCAACCTCCAGCAGATTCCTTGTTTTCTCAGAACCAGGTACTGGTATTGCCCGCAGATGGGAATTAGAGTTATGCCTCAGCCGTTAGAAGCAGACTGCTTCTTTCGGACCCTGTCACTATCTCACATCTGGCGTTCAAAACCTTGCCTGAGGGTTCACGAATGACTGTGCGTGGCCGAATTGTATGCGCTCCGGCGCTTACGTTGATTGTCGCTTTGGCTCTGTTGCTTGTCGTTGACATTCAACCTATTTTTGCGTGGCAGGCCACTCCGCCAGCAAAACTCGAGCCTCCAAAGGATCCGAAGACGATTCAGCTCGAAGGAATCGTTACTCAGGCGAAGCAGCTTATCAGCGAAGGCAAGTACGACGCTGGCATCCAGGAGGCTGACAAGGCTTTGGCGATTGATGCTAAGTTCGCAGCCGCTCAGGTCGCTCGCGGGATGGCCTTTAACGGCAAGGGTGAGTACGACACCGCGATGAAGGAATTTGATCTGGTCACTGCCATCACCGGCCGTGAGCCAGAGAAACTGCAGAATCGAGCAGACGCCTATGCTCATCGATCGCACTCGCTCTATCAGAAGGGGCAATACCTGGATGCGATCGACAACGCTTACTTCGCCACTCTGGAGAAGTTTGATCATCCGCTGGCACATATCAATCGCGCTGTCGCTTATGTGGCTCGACAGGATTTTGATCGAGCGATTAACAGTGCGAATCGGGCGATTAACATTGATGAAAACTCGGCCGAAGCTTACAGCATCCGAAGTCTTGCCTACGCTGGCAAAAAGAATGCTGATCAGGCGATTAAAGATGCAGACAAGGCCATTGCACTCAATTCGAAACTTGCGGAATCATACCAGCGCCGCGCTGTGGCATTTGTGGTCAAAGGCGATGCGGCCAAAGCAAAACAAGATCTGGATCAGGCAATCGTTCTTAACCCTAATCACGCGGATGCGTTGTGTGATCGAGCCTTGCTGTATGGCATGGCGGGTGATCTGCCCAAAGCAATGATCGATCTGGATGCCGCCCTAAAGGCAAATCCTCATTCCGGACGAGTTCATTACGTTCGCGGACTTGCGGAGCTGGAGCAAAGTAACTTCGACAAGGCAGTGGCTTCCTTCGACGAAGCGATCCGGTTGCAGGAAAAGAACGCTCTGGCGTATAGCTCTCGCGGCTATGCTCGCAACGGCCGGAAGGAATACGACAAAGCCCGCGAAGATTTCACAAAGGCGATCGAACTGGATTCGAAACTGGCATCAGCCTATTCCGGACGCAATACGGCTCTGAAAAATCTGGGACTAACCAAGGAAGCATCGGCCGACAACGCAAAGTATAAAGAGCTGACGGCTCCTCCGAAGAAGGCCGAAAAGAAAGACAATAAGAAGGAAGAAGAAGCCCCTTCATTTGTCGTGAAATCGAAAGCCGTTGCTCCTGAAAAGCGAGCGACCATGTTGAAGTCGGCGAAGGAGATTGATCGACTGATTGCCGCGAACTATGAAAAAGTAGCGGTCAAACCCAATGCAAGAACCACCGATGAGCAGTTCCTGCGTCGAATTTATCTGGATGTCACCGGAACCATCCCAACGTATAACCAGACTCGTAAGTTCCTGACATCCAGCGACCCGAACAAGCGAACGCTGTTGATTGATGAACTGCTCAGCAGTGACGGTTATGCCAGCCACAGCTTTAACTACTGGGCCGACATTCTTCGCTACACCGACAACCTCAACGGAACTGTTCGTGGCGAACCTTATCGTCAGTGGATCAAGCAGTCTTTGGCGGAAAGCAAGCCGTGGGACAAGATGGTCCACGAGATGATGACGGCGGAAGGACTGATCTGGAAGAATCCTGCCACCGGCTATATGCAGCGGGATGCAAGCATGCCGCTGGACAACATGAATAACACCGTCCGCATCTTTCTGGGAACTCGCATCGGCTGCGCTCAGTGTCACGACCACCCATTTGACCGATGGACTCAAAAGGAGTTCTATCAAATGGCTGCGTTCACTTACGGAACGCTGACGAGCACAAATGGCGGTGACAAGCGATACTGGGAGAGCAACCCGGATGACCGCCTGCAGACAGAATATGCGATGATCGAGCAGGAAGAGGAAGATCGCCGCAATAATAACTACCGCTTCGATCGACTGATCAGCATCAACATGATGATGGTGAATGATCAGGTTGATAGAAAGATCACTCTGCCGAAGGACTACCAGTACGACAATGCCAAAGCCGGTGATGTCGTTGAGCCAAAAGCGCTGTTTGGGGCTTCTGCAGAAATCAAGAAGGGCGAAACTCCTCGACAGGCTTTCGCTCGCTGGCTGACTGCCAAAGAGAATCCACGGTTTGCTCTCACGATCGCCAATAGACTCTGGAAGCAAGCTTTCGGAATTGGACAGATTGAACCGGTCGACGACATGATGGACACGACCGTTGCCGAGAACCCGGAACTGATGGTCTTTCTGGAGTCCGAAGTGAAGCGGTTGAACTTCGACATGAAGGAGTATCTCCGCGTCATTTACAATACGGAAACTTACCAGCGTCAGGTCAGCGTGGAAGAAGTGAACCCAGGTGAAACCTATCACTTCTCCGGCCCAATTCTCCGACGCATGACGGCCGAGCAGGTCTGGGATTCGTTCCTGACACTTGCTGTGCCTGATGATTACCGCGAAATGCCCGCTACGATTCGCACAGACGTGATTGGCGTCGACCTGACGTCGGTCAAAGCTCCGGATCTTCTGGCCGCTGATTCGATGGGTAACCAGGTTGATGGCAGCGTTGGCAAGTGGCAACAGAAGCATCTGTACAAAGGTGTCTTGTTGGCTCGTGCTTCTGAACTTCCATCACCTGTGCCAGCCAGTCACTTCCTGCGAATGTTTGGGCAGTCTGATCGCGAACTGATTTCAGCGTCTTCGACGATGGGTTCAGTTCCTCAGGTGCTGTTCATGTTCAACGGGCCGATCTCGCACATGCTGCTGGAAAGCAATTCGACGATCTATAATACCGTCATGAAGAAGAAGTCGGTTAATGATGGTATTCGTTCGATCTTCCTGACGATTCTGAATCGTGAACCGGATACCGAAGAACTGGCCCTGGCGACACAAGAAGTGACCAATAATGGAGCACCCGGTTACGGGAACGTCATTTGGTCACTGGTTAACACTCGCGAGTTTCTGTTCATCCAGTAGTGTTTACCGAACGTCAGCGTGTCGGATCCCGACTGTGCCGTTGAAATCCACGGCACTTGCCAACGAATCTTTCTGATCTTCACCTCTGCAAGAAGAACCGATCGAAATGAGAGACCTGCTTCCCAAACTTGATGGTCTGAGCCGTCGTCGATTTGTCGAATACGCGGCCAAGTCTGCACTGGGCGTCAGCCTATTGCCCGGTCTTGATCGTGCTGTGGGTGCTGCTCAAGTCGCAAATAGTGCAGGGGGAAAGGCAAAGCGGCTGATCTACCTGTTCATGAATGGCGGTATGACACACCTGGATACGTTTGACCTGAAACCAGGTCACGAAAACCAGGGTGAAACCAAAGGTATCGCTACCAACGTTGCGGGACTGCAGCTCAGCCAGTTTCTGCCCACATTGGCGACTCAGTTCGATAAGATTGCCGCGATTCGTTCGATGTACACACTCACCGGCGACCACGAAGACGGTGAGTATCTGATGCGAACGAGTTACGAAGAAATTGCGACCGAGCGACACCCATCGATCGGGCCATGGATTCAGCATTTCAAGGGGCGACAAAGCAAATCTCTTCCGGACACCGTTCTGATCAGCGCGCCGGCTCGTCATCCTGGTGCAGGGTTCTTTGATCCAACCTTTAGCCCACTGCCAATTGGCGATCCGAATCGTGGCCTCGAGAATACAACGACACCGGCCTATCTGACGGCCGAGTCTTTCGGCAAACGCGTCGAACTCATTGACGCCTTCGACAAGAAATTCCGTGACCGCTTCAAGCAGCGTCGAGTTCAGACCTATACCGACTTCTACACGGAAGCCACAACACTGCTGTCCAGCGGTGAACTGAAAGCGTTTGACCTGAATGAAGAAAAGGATGCAGACCGCGATCGCTATGGTCGTGATCCGTTCGGACAAGGTTGTTTGTTGGCTCGCCGATTGATTGAGAACAATGTTCGCTGCGTCGAAGTCACCTGCGGTGGCTGGGACATGCACGCCAATATCTACAATGGCGGAACTCTTCCAGCACGAGCGGGAATTCTCGACAAAGCCGTGGGCAATCTTCTGAAGGACCTCTCTGAGAAAGGTCTGCTGGATGAAACGCTGGTTGTACTGACAACTGAGTTCGGTCGCTCACCGGTCATTAACTATAACGCTGGTCGTGACCATCATCCGGCCGTGTTTTCATCAATGCTGGCTGGCGGCGGTATCAAGGGCGGTCAGTTCTACGGGACTTCTGATGCCGCAGGACATGCGGTCGATCAGGACGGCGTCGCTCCAGCCAACTTCAATGCCACGATTGCAACAG
>CANHVD010000270.1 GCA_947463775.1 Planctomycetaceae bacterium
TCGTGAATTGCGAACGAGCAGGCTCGCAGATGATCGGCGATGCGTCGGCACGCACGTCCCCATGCCGCGTCGTAGGAATATTTGAAGCCCAAAGCATCGCCAGCAGCAATGCACATCGGTTTCAGAATATCGATTTCGAAATTGCTCAGTACGCCCTGCAAGCAGGACGCGCAACGCTCGAGACCCATGCCCGTATCGATATTTTTCTTGGGCAGCGGATGAAGATTGTGCGGTGGATCACCGACACGATTGAACTGAGTGAAAACCAGGTTCCAGATTTCAACCGGCTTGGTTGCGCCCGGAGCAAGATAATAGATTTCCGAACAAGGTCCGCAGACACCATCTGGTCCCTGGGACGGAGCTGATGCTGGCCAGAAGTTTTCGGACTCATCGAGTCGACTGATTCGATCGGCTGGAAGTTTGATCTCCTTATTCCAGATGTCGAATGCTTCGTCGTCATCAAGATAGACAGTGACGGTCAGGCGATCCGGATCCAGTCCCAGCCATTGCTTTGTCGTCAGAAACTCCCAGGCCCAATGAATGGCTTCCTTCTTGAAGTAGTCTCCGAAAGAGAAGTTGCCGAGCATTTCAAAGAAGGTATGGTGATAAGCCGTGATACCAACGTTGCCAATATCACCAGTTCGCAGACACTTCTGGCTGGTCGTGGCCTTTGTGAAATCGATCGGGCCGATTCCCAGGAACTGATTCTTGAACTGATTCATCCCGGCAGGCGTGAACAGAACCGTTGGGTCGTCTTTGGGAATCAGCACATCGCTGGGACGACGAACACAGCCCTTGGTTTCGAAGAATGCCAGATACTTTTCACGCAATTCATCAGTTTTCATGTTGCTCACAACGCGGGTTTCAGGGCCCGATCAATACGGTGTTCAGCTTCCATCGTCGCACCCATCCTCGGGCCGCGAATCTTTCGGAAGTGGAGCATCTTAGGGCGAATGGGCCGCGTTTCAAAGGAGAGCGATTTTTGGTCGGAAATCGTGACGTTTTTCAGTCGGTACCTGCCATGGAGGCATGATTTGGCAACTGAGGCGTGATTTGCAATTCAGCCACGCTGGTCGCAAGATGCTCCCGCTTAGTAAGGATTGCATCTAAATCGTTACTGGGGCCACTAACCGTCGCACCGTCATATTAAAGAAATTGATAGTCATGGCGGCAGAATGGTTGGGATTGCAATCAAGGGCGTTGAGTCAAAAGGATCGTGGCATGAGATGCTGTTCATTTGTCGTGTTTTTGCTGACCGCATGCTCGCCATTGCCGGCGGCTGAGAAAGTCGACTGGCTGAATTTTCCTGCAGGCTTCAATTACACCCTGTCTGTGAGCTCCGAAGTGAGTACCGTTCGGATACCAGTCCGAGTCGTTCAGGGGACAACTTCGACCACAGATCTGACGATTCAAGTCACTGACGTTATTGGCCCGACCGGGCGACCGGAGTTTCTCTCTCCGTTGTTCACAGCCAAGCTTGAGAAAGGCGACGTTCAACATGGACCATCGTTGCTCGTTGAGGCTCAGTCGCCATCCATGTTGCCGGGCACTTATGCCGTTTTGGTCGACTTTACGAGCCGCTCTTCTGATCCAAACGCACCGTCCGAGGCATCCGTTCAGACGGTCAGCCTGACCTTGACCCAGCCATCCCCTGAGATCGAAGCTACTTCCAGGCTTTATCTTAACCAGACATATGGGCTCTTGGGGACATCATCGATAAGTCGGCCTCTGCAGGTTTCAGAAGTATCCGGAAAGGCCCCGTTAACAGGGATTCACTTGGCGGACGTTCGTGAGGCCGGGGATCTCGTTCCCGTTGATGATGGGCTTTTGACCTTCACGATGGACGGCGAATATTTAAACGCCGGGGAAACGAAGTCGATTGATGTTGCTGTTGAGGGCACGTTTCCTCTTGGGACAACGGCGGGGAAGATAGAACTCCGAGCAAATGAACTCAATAAACCGCAGGTTGTTCCTTACGAGATCAAAGCTCGGCGAACGACAAAGTGGATCTATTTCATCACTGGCGCGGGATTTCTCTGCGGTTGGTTTATTCGAGTCTACCTCAAGACGCAGCAGGAGATTGCAGAAGCCAGTGCGGATGCTTCCGGCGTTGCGGCAGAGATTCTGGCGGCATCATCTCAGATTCCCGACGTGACATTTCAGCGACAGGCGGCAGAGATTCGCAGCGCTTTGTCTGACTCGCTGAACAGCGGAAAACCAGAAGTGATACGAGCCGCTGCAGGCACGGCGAAAGCTGGATTGCAGGCAGCCGTTGGCGAATTCAACAGGCTCAGGCAGGAAGTCGTTGGACGTATTGAGCCACTGCGTTCGCTGATTCTTCGTCGCTGGAAGTTAACGCCTTCGCTGATGAAGAGCGTCGAGGATATTTCCATTCGTACGCAGCAGGCTGTCCAGTTGCTGGAAGGAAATTCGGTTGCGGATGCACGCACAGGAATGGCGGACATAGAGACTCGGCTGTTCCCGGAGCTGTTCAATCAATGCTATGCCTGGCGACGCGATGTTGTCATCTTTCTGAACGCGGTCCTGCAGCACCCTCTGCCGCAGACGAATGAGGGTGCTGAGAAGTTCAAGAAGGGAGTTGAGGCGTGGATTGAGAGTTTCGGAGCAAATGCCAATGTGACCACGCAGGTGGCGATCGCTCAACTCGCGGAAGCTATGGAGCAAACTTATGCTGCACGAGCTGCGCTGGACGAACTTGGGCTTCATGTGGCTCGTGAAGTTGTGCGTTTGGAAACGTGGATCGATGAAGTTCTTGATGCGACGTTGCGTCCAGAAAAAACCGACCAGTTTGCATCGCTGACTCGGCTCAATCGAGAGGTTGCTGAAACACTTCCATTGAGTTTTGACGATCCGGCTCAGGCTGCGGCGAATCATCCCGGACGGATGCTTCAGTTGCAGCGCAGTTGGGGCGAGGTGTTGACTACAATTGCGCCTGTGGGTGCCACAATGGATGCGGTCCGTGCTGCTCTTTACAACGATCAATGGTGTGTTGCGATTGAGCAGGTGAAAGCTTTGTTGCCGTCTGTGAAATTGGGGCGCAGCATCCCCTCAATGGACGAGTCGGCGGCGGTTGATAGCAATTTCGCAGGGCCGATAATCTTTCGATCAACATATGTCGGTGGATCTGAAGTCGCTGCTGTTCACTCGATGCCGTTCGTGAGCTTGAGCGGAAGTTTGGCGGAGCGTTCACAATTTGATCGAAACGCTCGGCGAGCGGTTTTCATTCAGACCGTCTTTTTTGCCACGCTGTTTATGTTTGTTGCCGATGCCTTGTATTCAGAAAAATGGGTGGGGACCACGATTGAAATGCTGGGGCTTTTTGTGTGGGCCTTTGGGGTTGATATCAGCAGCGAAGCCGTGATGAACGCGGCCAGAAAGATTGCCCCCAAGGGGGTGGATTGATTTAAGGCCGATGAGTCGGTCTGCCCAAGACTCTCCAGACGGGTGAAATCATGGTGCTGTAGAAGGTTTGACTGAGGTTTGACGCTTGAGGTGTTCACAAGTGATCGCAGGCAACTGAATCTTCGCCCTTTTGAGATGTGATGTCCCGAGCCACCCTCTGCAAAAAGGCCAAGGAGCGGTTCATTTGTGCACTAAAGCAGAGAATCATCGCAAAACATTGGTGTTGTTGAGGGACGGGGGTTTTCTGGTTGAGGATTGGGCGTTAGACTTCTCCGCTTCGATTCGGCCGGGCTCAGAGTCTCTATTTCAGTGAAGTGGATGATTGAGACGTGCCGATGTGGGTTCGATATAACTCAACAATCCTCCATATTTGTGTTCAGGATCCGGAAAAATGGCAAAGACGAATCGCAAGCTGAATAAAGCTAACCACGGTGCTCGCCCAGCGAGCTCAAAAGGTCGCCGACTGAAGCGCAAGCACGTGAAGCTGTCATAATCTTCACCTTAAGGCGTCTGACGCCGGTTGTATTCAGATTTGTGGCCGTATGACGGTCACAGTTGGAAAAAAGAGAGCCTGTTCCGTAGTTCGGAGCAGGCTTTTTTTATTGGAACTTGAGCCGTTCACCAGATTTGCCGACGACAGGCAGGCAACCGGCTCGAGATCGAGTTATCCGGCCGATGTTGGAGCGGTACTGCATCTAACGTAAGGCAGTCTCGACGCCTGCCGCAGCACTTGTATACTCTCAGACGCCTGTCGCAGAATGATTTGTTTGAGCTGACGATGAAAACGATCAGCTCTTCCTGACCAGATCAGTCGAAGTCGCGAACGTATTCGAAGGAATCGCCATGGCCGAGAAACTGGCCCAGATGTCTATCCACGAGAAGCTCACACGGCTTGCCAGAAATCTCTGGTGGAGTTGGGATCCGGAAGTGACTGATGTGTTTCGATTGATTGATCCGGAACTCTGGGAAAAGGTCAATCACAATCCTGTCTTATTGCTGAAAGAGTATTCTTCGGACAGGCTCGAAGAGCGTGCGCGAGAGGCAGTTCTGCATACTCGCATTCATTGGTCCTATCGGCGATTTCAGGAATATCTGACGGCGCAGACGACCTGGGGGTCGACTCATGCCGGGATTCTTGGCCAGGGGCCAGTGGCCTATTTCTCCGCTGAGTTTGGAATTCATGAGTCACTGCCGATCTACTCGGGGGGATTAGGAGTCCTCGCGGGCGACCATTTGAAGAGTGCTTCGGACCTGGGGCTGCCACTGGTCGGAATCGGTCTCTTTTATCATGAAGGTTATTTTACTCAGGCAATCGATGCTGGTGGATGGCAGCGAGAGACTTATCCTCGACTGGAGGCCGTCGAGCTGCCTTTAGCGCCAGCGAAGAATGCTGATGGTCCGATTGTTGTAACTGTAGATACTCGCACCGGCCCAATTCATGCTCGCGTATTGCATTTGAATGTTGGACGAGTTCACCTGTATCTGCTGGATACCGATATCCCGTTGAACAGTGACGCTGATCGAGCGTTGACTGCGCGGTTGTATGGTGGCGATCAGCGGACCCGCATTCGTCAGGAACTGCTGCTGGGTGTTGGCGGAGTCAAAGCTCTCAAGGCATTGGGGATTCTGCCGAATGTGATTCACATGAATGAGGGGCACTCTGCGTTTGCTCCACTGGAAGTCATTCGTCAACGGATGCAGGAAGACGGCTTTCCGTTCGACAAAGCTTTGCGCGATACAGCTTCGCGCTGTGCCTTCACGACTCACACACCAGTGCCGGCCGGACATGACCGCTTTGATCAGGGCTTGATTGAAGAACATCTGGGACCATTGGGAGATGCGCTGGGGCTGGATACTCATGGCTTGATGGGATTGGGACGCGTCGATCCTCAGAATGGCGGTGAATCATTCTGCATGACGGTCCTTGCTCTCAAGCTGTGTCGGATTGCCAACGGTGTTTCGAATCTGCACGGTGTTGTCAGTCGAGACATGTGGAAAAGTCTGTGGCCATGGCGTAGCGTGGAAGAGATTCCGATCGGGCATATCACGAACGGTGTCCATGTGCCGACGTGGCTCGCGGGGCAAATGCGAGTTCTCTACAACCGAGTTTTGCCGGAAGACTGGTATCAGCGTACTGGTGAACCAGAGGTTTGGAGTAAATTCGAAAGCATTACTCCAGGCGAGTTATGGGAGGTCCATTCGACACTGAAGAGCCGTCTGATCAACTATGCACGAAAGCATGCGGTTGATCAGGCAAAGCTTCGTGGGGAGAGTGCTGAGGTCGTTGCCGACATGGAAAGCTTGTTTGATCCACAAGCCCTGACAATTGGATTCGCAAGACGTTTTGCGCCGTATAAGCGAGCGGACTTGATCCTGAAAGATCTGGATTTCCTGGCCAAGCTGATCACAGATACAGATCGCCCTCTGCAGTTCATTTTTGCAGGGAAAGCTCACCCGGCTGATGATCGAGGCAAGCAGATTCTGCAGCATATTTTCCAGCTGACCAGAAAAGAGCCATTCCGAGGACGGGTGCTTATTCTTGAGAATTACACGATCGAGATGGGACGTGTTCTGGTACAGGGCGTCGATGTGTGGCTCAATAACCCTCGAAGGCCGCTGGAAGCTTCGGGCACCAGTGGACAAAAGGTAGTTTTGAATGGCGGACTGAACTGTTCGATTCTGGATGGTTGGTGGGCTGAGGCCTACGACGGAAAGAATGGATTTGCGATCGGTTCCGGTCGGACACATTGGAATCAGGACATTCAGGATGCACGCGATGGAGAAGATCTGTATCGCGTGTTGACGAAGGAAGTCATTCCGATGTTTTACGATCGTAATCGAGACGACCTGCCTCAGGAATGGATTGCTCGGATGAAGCGAGCGATTCGAACGCTGGGCTGGCGGTTCAATGCCGATCGCATGGTGATGGACTATGCGAACAACTCATACGTACCCGCCGCTGGCGGGCTGAGTTGTTCGATTGTTTCGATGCCATGATGCTCTGATTCCAGCAAAAGGCAGAGACTGATGATGTATCAAACGACGTTGCTTCAACTGACAGGTCTTGTTCTGTCTTTGGGAACAGGTTTGTTTTTTTCTGATGTCTCTCGCGGCGAAGAACTGACGTTCGAACGTGATATTCGTCCGATTCTTCGCGCGCATTGCCTCGATTGCCATGGGGCGGTTGAAGAGCTGAAAGGCGGCCTGGATCTGCGTCAGGTTCGCCTGATGCAAAAGGGTGGTGACTCCGGGACGGCACTTGTCGTTGGCGATGCGCACACAAGTTTGCTGTTGGAACGGATTCGTTCCAAAGAGATGCCTCCGGGCGAGATAAAGGTGACCGACAAGGAGTTGGAGATTCTGACTCGCTGGGTTACCGAAGGTGCCAAAACCGCGCGGCCTGAACCTGAGACGATTCCGCCGGGGCTTGGGATTACTCCTGAAGAACGAGCCTTCTGGTCTTTTCAACCTATCAAACGAGTGACAGAGCCTCAGGTCCGTCCGGATCAACAGGGACGCGTTCGAAATTCGATTGATCATTTCCTGTTGGCTCAAATGCCGGAAGGGTTGTCGTTCGCGGATGATGCGGATCGACAAACTCTGATCCTGCGAGCCTATTTTGATCTGACGGGATTGCCGCCAGCTTCCGAGCAGCTTCTGCAATGGAAGAATGATCCTGCGGACGACTGGTACGCCCGGATGATCGAGTCCTTGCTGGCGTCGCCTCATTATGGTGAACGCTGGGCACGGCATTGGCTGGATGTTGCCGGCTATGCAGACTCCGATGGTTACACGGTGAACGACACAGAACGAGCGTGGGCGTGGAAGTATCGTGACTATGTCATTCGTTCTTTCAACGCCGACAAACCGTTTGATCGTTTCATCACGGAGCAGATTGCAGGCGATGAGCTCGCAGGGCCAAAACAGGGAGATCTGACCGCCGAACA
>CANHVD010000271.1 GCA_947463775.1 Planctomycetaceae bacterium
ACAAATTCTGTGACAGGCTGTGAGCCATAATTAACAACGAGCATGGAGTCTTGTTGCTGAATCTCGAAGCCACCATCGATCTCATTGGCGACCAGTGTACGGCCCGACATTAAGCTCGGAGCAGTACTGACCGTGAATGCCATCAGAACAGCCAACAGAGGTACATTCTGCATGTGGATTGATCCTGCCAGATGGAAAAGGTAAGCGGAATGGCGCTAGCCACCGGTGAATTTCACAAAAAACAAACACCGGCGGCTAGCGCCGTCCCGCTCACATACAGAAACTTCTTAACTGACTGCGCTCTTCCCGCCACGTCGCAGTCCATCTTCACCCGGATCCAACAACTGAATCACATGCTTCACCTGATACGGTCGAGTCACCAGGCCCGCTGATCTCGCCGAGTTCCATTGCATCATGCACACATGATTGCTCGTAGCCAGAATCACTGGTGAACCTGCGGCGTTATTCAGGAATTCCGATTTACCACGGAGGATCTCCTGTGAGTTCTCCGGCTTCTGAATGTTGTAGATGCCTCCCGAACCGCAACAGTCACGAGCCTGAGGAGCCAACTCCCAACGGTAGCCGGTTGCGTTCAGCACGTTTGCCGGGATTCCCTGTTGCTTCTGGCCGTGAATCAGATGACACGGAAGATCGACATAAACTCGTGCATCTTTTTCAGACGGAGTTCTCTGAGCCAGCTTCAGTTCACCCAGAAATCCCAGCACATCACGAACGGGCACTTGATCAGTCAACGTCTTCGAAAGAGCTAAGCCGCAACCAGACGAATTGCAGACAACCGCGTCAACACTCGCTTTGCCAAACGCCGTGCGATTCTGATCTCGTAGCTGATCGATGCCATCCAGTCCCAGATGCTCCTGAAATGCTCCGCAGCATCCCTGATCAGGCGGCACAACCACCTGCACGTTATTCTCGATGAGCACTCGCACGGTAGCAAAATTGATTTCGCGAAAAACCGACTCCATCAGGCAGCCAGTCAGCAACGCAACTCGCGGCCCCGTCGGACGATGTTCGGCCATCAAGCGTTGAGCATACGCCGCGGTGGATTCCATCAGCGGCGGACTGCCCGCAAACAGAAACTTGTGCGGAAGGATACCCAGCGACCGCAAGATTCTCGCGGGGAACATCGCCAGATTAAACAGCCACTGCCGTTTGCTCAGCGCTGCGGCGAAACGCAATGACAACGGTGGACGAGTCCTTGCGGTATCCACATGTTGATGCCGGACTTGCTCCAGAATCTCGCCGTACGGAACATTGGCGGGACAAGCCGGTTCGCAAGCAAGGCAGCCCACACATTCGGTGGTGTAATGCGCCGTGAAAGGATCCGGCGCGAGACGACCTTCGGCTTCTTCACGCCATAATCGCAGCCGACCGCGCGGAGAATTATTCTCATCGCCCGTCATCTGGTATGTCGGACAAACGGCCAGACAGAATCCACAATGCACACAGTTCGTCAGCATTTCGCTGAGTGCGGGATGGGCTTTATCGTGCGGCGTTGAGCAGCCTGCTGTTTGCGGAGTTGGGGGCGAGTTACTCACTTCTTTGAAAACTCCGTTGTCAAAACAGAAATCCACTGGGCTTCCACGCCATGAGCAGCCGGACGCGGAAGATGTCGAGAATGCCAGTCGCCACCGGATTCATGCAGAGGCGTGGCATGGGACTGAACAATCTTTTGAACCACCGTCGCCGCATTCGCAACATCATTCAAATAGCCGTGCACAACGCCGTTGTAGCACAACGCCAGACATTTGATGCCGTAAGTCGCAGCCAGTTCGCTCGCCAACGCGATGGCTCGGTCCGGTGTCGTCTTCAAGGCAAAATCCGGGCAACCATCGATCGGCGCTGGGGCCTGAGGAATCGTCCTGAACGCCAGCTTCTGAGCCGACGCAAAAGCTGCCAACATAGACTCGAACACATGCCATTCATCGGCTGGAGTATTGATCGCAATTCGCACCGTAAGAATATCAGACTTCGATTCGGCCAGAACATCCACCGAATCGAACCAGTTCATCCAGCACGACTGCAATAACTCGGGCATTGCTTTGATAACAACAGCCCGCGGGCCGCTCAATTCAATCAGCCCATCCATGCCGCAGTGTGGTCGAAGTCGCAACACAAAATCGACAGGCTCACCGAAGCGACCATCGGAATGCATCAGAAATCGCAGTAGATCGTAACCCGTCGTCGACTTCACCACTCGTTCGCCAATCCGCACGACTCGACCATCCGCAAGACGCCAGTTCATCCCAATGATGTTGTCGCAGAGTTCTCCAAATCGTGATGACGCCGGAGCATATTCGCTGGCTTTCACTTGTACGCACAATGGCAGACTCGCATCCGTCAGTAATGGAAACCGCAAGCGATGCGGCCCAATCAATTCATCAAGTTTCGAAGCCGTGATATCAGCCGCGACACACGTTACACCATCGATCGTGTCCAGAAACGGAGTGAACAATCGAGGTCCCAGAGTTTCTCCCGCTTCGTCTTTTTCTGAATGTTCATCGCCATGAGCATGCTTCAAAGACGACTTCTGCCCATTCGCTCCGACGAAGGATCGATCGGCAAACACCTTCAGAGGATTCAACTGATGCCGCGGATTAAACGTCGCAGGAACAGCCAGTTGCAGGCGAAGACTCTCCGGGCCAAATACGAGCGGCATGTAGCGAGCTTTATCGTTGCCGATGCCATGTTCGCCCGACAACGTGCCACCCACTTCGACCACTCGACGCATCAGGCGTTTACTGATCGCTTCAACTCGTTCCAGTTCTCCGGGCTTGCGAGAATCAAACAGAAAATTCGGATGCAGATTGCCATCACCCGCGTGGAACACATTAATCGCAGGAATCCCGATGGCATCGGCTTCGTCGTAAACCAGTTGCAATAGTTCCGCCAAAGCACTCTTGGGAATCACGGCGTCCTGAACGATCATGTCTGGACTGAGTTGCCCCATCAAACCACCGGCAACTTTGCGAGCTTTCCAAAGCTTCTTACGCTGCTCTTCGTCGTCGCTAAACTTCACCTCCAATGCTCCAGCATCTTTTAGCAACTGCGCGACGGAGTGAACTCGGGCGTCGACCAATACTGCAGGGCCTTCGATTTCCGTGACCAGCAAAAAAGCGTCCGTCGGCAGGCCAACGGCCATCGGGCTGTTTTCGACCATCGCCACGAATCGCGGATCCATCAACTCGATCGCGACAGGAAAGGATGGATGCACCACAAGACCGTGAACAGCTTTCTCTGCCGAATGCAGATCCGGAAACGTTGCGCGGAAGGTCCAGGCTTTTTCGGGGCGCGGTAATACTCGCAACCAGAACCGAGTAAACGCGCCGAGCGTTCCTTCGGAGCCGACCATCAGACGTTTCCAGTCTTCCTGCCAGTCGCCGCGACCTCCGGCTGGTCCGCCGAATCGATGCACGCTGCCGTCGAGCATTACGACTTCCAGCCCGAGCACATAGTTGCTGGTGACACCATACCGAAAGCAATGCGCGCCGCCAGCATTCATGGCGACGTTTCCGCCGAGCGTACACACGGGGCCACTGGAAGGATCCGGCGGATAGAATAAGTTGTGTGCTCGCAGAGCTTCATCGAGCTGATTGAGAGTCACGCTGCATTCGACTTCGCACCAGAAGCCATCGCGAGAAATCGTGCGAATCTTCTTCAGCGACGACGTGTGCACAACAATTCCGCCCTGAGCTGCAACCGGCCCGCCGGAAAGCGAAGTGCCTGCTCCACGAATTGTCACCGGAACATTCAGCTCCCGCGATTCGCGGAGCAGAGCGATCATCTCTTCCGCGTCAGCCGGAATCACCACCGCATCCGGTCGAAAGGTTTTGTAACCCAGTCCATCGGTGTTATAGCCCGCCAACTGAGCTGGCGACGATAAGACACGTCCTCGACGAATCGTTCGTTTGAGTTGAGATTCCAGAGTGGTATTCATTCGGCAGGTTTCTGGATTCGCACAAGGGCTGAGAAAAAGAGACATTCCAACGTCCGTGTTGAGCCGCGTCGGCAGTTCAGTCTACAGGAATCCGCTTCAAGTATCAGTGTGACAGGGAACCGATCCGTGGCGGATTCACGAGAGTGACGTTGATTTTTCAGCAGCCGGAATTCCGTTGTCACGAAAAAGCTGGCGATGGATTCAGTTGCCTGGGGCGAACGCGAGAAGCCTGCTAACATTCGCGACCAGAAAAACTCCGACTCACTCTTATCGTTCGAAAAACGACATGACAACATCGACTTCTTTGACTGATTATCGCTGGCCGGCCGAATGGGAAGCTCATGAAGCCACCTGGGTTGCGTGGCCGGTGAACCCCAATACGTGGCCGGGAATTTTTGAACGGATTCCGGCTGCGTTTGCGGAATTCGTCGCAGCAATGGCGTGTTACGAACCTGTGCGAATTCTCGCCGGTGGCCCGGGTGTCGCCGAGTCGGCGCGACCGCTGATTGATGCGGCCTGTAGTCGTCGAGGAAGCCGCTTTACTCCGGAGCTGTACAACATCCCCGTCAACGATTCGTGGTGTCGCGACCACGGTCCGATATTTCTGAATGGTCGAGAAGGTACGGCCGCGGCTGGCAAGCAGGTCATCATCGATTGGAACTACAACGCGTGGGGCGGAAAATATCCGCCCTGGAACTTCGACGAACTTACCGCCGGTCGCATCGGTGCCGCACTCGGAATCAAAACTCTGCGGCCGGAATTGATCCTGGAAGGCGGCGCGATTGAAGGGAATGGAGCCGGCACGATTTTGACCACAGCCAGTTGCCTGCTCAACCCAAATCGCAATGCCGGCGCGACGATTGAGAGCATGACAGAAGTGCTTGCGACCTGGCTTCAGGCGAAAAACGTCGTCTGGTTGCCGGGACACGGGATCATTGGCGACGATACCGACGGGCATATTGATCAAGTCGCGCGGTTTGTTGACGAGCGGCGAGTTCTCGTGGCGGCTCCGTATTCGGAAGATGCGCCGGAAGCGTCTGATCTCAGTGCGAACTTTGAAGCTGTTGCTGCTGCGAAGAACAGTCGCGGTGAATCGCTGATTCCAATTCCACTGTTTATGCCTCAGCCGAAAACTCTGGAAGACAATCGTCTGCCAGCGTGTTACTGCAACTACTACATCACCAACGGAGCGATCATCGTTCCGGTATTCGGCGATCCGGCTGATGATATCGCAATGCAGCAACTAAAGGACTGTTATCCCGAACGTGATGTCGTGGGCGTCAACGCAATTGATCTCGTCTGGGGCCTTGGAGCATTCCACTGCATGACTCAACAGCAGCCGAAGGCTCAAGATTGATTGCTGGGCGTGTTTTTTTCGTAATGCCGGCTTCAGCCTGTATGCGTTCGCGGCTCTTTAGTCTCATGCCGACTGAAGTCGGCACTACGGATCAACGCTGACCGGAGCACTAACTGCTCGCGCCGCGATAGTGATTGAGCGACCACTGGAACACATTACGCGAAATCACCAGGCACGCGCTGGCGGCTACGACACAAACGGTGGCAAAACGCCAATCCGTCAGTGTCCCCGTAATGATCTGCGCCGGAACGGTGACGACCAGCAGAATGGGCACGATCCAGGAAAAGGCGAACTGCAAAGCTTCACCGGTTTCCAATCGACTGGCATCATGGCCGTCATAGATGCTGCGAGGATACTGCGCGAAGATCGTGATATAGAACCAGAAATCATAGAGCCCCTGATTTCGTCCAAACCAGATACTCGTGCAGGCTGTGGTAATCATCATTGAATAGAAAAACATCACCGCCACGAGCACATAAAACAGGTACATGACGACCTGCATCACCGACAACGCATGGTCAATGTTATACAGCGCCCAGCCGAGCAAAGTGACTGACAGCAACAACTGACTGAACATGGCCACGCTGACTCGTTCGAGAGATACCAGAAACTGCGAATCGACCGGCTTGGTCAGTGCGAAGTCCAATTTGCCGGTGCGGATATTCTCGCAGAAAGTCGCGCAATTCGGCATAAAGAAGGCTTCGACGATCGAATTGATCAGCATCCCTGTCGCCATGAACGCGAAGTATTCGTGCTTCGACCATTCCTGAATATGGTCCACTTCGCCGTAAATCATCCCAAACAAGGCGACTCGTGCTGAAAACCAGAACAAACGAGTGACCACCTGAATCAGGAAGTTCGCCGGGAACATCATCTCGCGAATCAGCGAGTTGCGAAAGAATGTCAAAAAGACGCGACCGTAAAACAGCATGGGGCAGACGGTTCCGAGTTGTCGTTATGGTCCGAGGAAAAAAACGCACGCGGATTATGGCGGTGCTGAGCCTGAAACGCCAGTCGAGCAGTGCCAGAGCTCGAATGCTGATTCTCGCTTCACCGGCAGTGTCACGTGATGGCAGCAGACCCGCCGTGTAGATAGCGCCGGGCGATTCTCGCGGGATAGCGACGACGTTGAGATGGTTGGTCACTATCTCCCCGGGGTGACGTTTACGAGAAGTGAGTGTTCGTGAACCCCGTGAGCGGATTCCAGCGAACTACGACTTCCGGGGCCGTTTTTTTATCCCTCGGGTTGCGATCGAAAGAAGAGAATCGTCGTCGGCCTCATCCCTGCGTTCAAATGACTGCAGGATTGGGAGCGGGTCAAAACTCTGCCATGCTGGTAGAGCAGACATGAACGTAGTCAGAATCGAACCGCCTCGGAGAATCCAGACCACGTATCCTACCGATAAGGAGGTCGAAACGACGGCCGCAGACCCAACGACAATCTTCTCGGCGACTTGTGGCGTCGTATCAGCAACGACCGAGACTTCGGGCGCGGCTCCAGTTTCAATCGTAAAGAAGATCCCCGAAGCAATCGCGCTGCGCAAATCGACGTCAAATGAGTATCCGCCAAAAACGCTTCTGAGGAGCCGGGAATCTGTATTGCCCGCTGACGATTCACGAGCCACATCGCTCAACCTGTCCTCCGGAAGATTTCGATCATTAAGCAATTCATCCTTAACGACCATCATAAGCATCATGCTTTCCGACAGCGTCTGATTGAAACTCTCCTCTGCAACAGACGCACCATTGATCACATTCTCAAGGAGTGATGCAGGTTCGGCACCAGGATCAGCGATCGTGTCTGTTGTCGTTGGGGTTGTTGCCCGAGTGCCCGTGCCTTCTGTATTGCCGCCGGTATTACTATCAGTACTGTCGCCGGACACTCCGCCTGTTCCGCCTCCCGCTCCTGTCCCGCCTTCAGTGCCTGTTCCGCTCCCTGTTCCCGTCCCGCTTCCTGTGTCTGCTATTCCGCCTCCGGTCGTTGTTCCACCACCGCCGGGTGAAACGGAAGGCACCACATCAATCGTGACCGTCCCGATATTGCTCGTCCCGCTGCC
>CANHVD010000272.1 GCA_947463775.1 Planctomycetaceae bacterium
AAGGGATCGATCGCAATCTCCGGTACCGGTAGTTCGACCGCGGGTTCATCGCCGGATGGCGTTGTGATTTCAGCAGGAGCGAAAATCGTCGGAGGAACAACGCAGAATGTTGTGATCGTCGGCTCTGGCGGCCACGGCAATCAAATGCCTTCTCGAGGTATTATCGTGAGTGGAGCGGGTTCAGAAATCGTTGCGGCCGGAACAGGACTATCCATCACAGGCACCGGAGGAAATTCTGACACAGCAGAGTTCAACTCCGGAATTCAGCTTGATGGAGGTGCGGTGGTCAGAACCTTCGGAGCGGCCTCCATGGACATGGTCGGATTCGGTGGAATCTCTGGCGGTAACTACAATCGCGGAGTGCATGTCTCAGGAGCAATGAGCAGAGTCGAAACCGTGAACGGATTGCTCTCAATCAAAGGAACCGGGGGAGGACGACTAAGCGCTGGACACAACGTCGGCGTCTTCTGCGATGCTGGAGGACAGGTCAGTGTCCTCGGGACTGGCAATCTGCAAGTCACGGGCAAGGGCGGCTTCGGGAGCGGAGACTTCAATCGAGGTCTGGCAGCCACAGGAAGCTTATCCGGCTTTTATGCGCGCACAGGCAATATGGTTTTGAATGGAACGGGTGGAGGAATCGGGAACTCGGCGTTCAACAGCGGAGTATTTCTCGACGCGGGCAGCCGTGCAAATCTTGAAGGATCAGGCGCTTTGAACATTATTGGTCGCGGTGGACTCACCAACGGCGATCAGAATCGCGGCGTGCTTGTTGCCGGAGAGACGACCGTTGTTTCCAATTCCGCGGGCACTGTTCAGATCAATGGGACCGGAGGAGGAATAGGGCAGTCCGCATGGAACTACGGTGTTTCGCTCGAAGCCGGAGCAACAGTTCTGGGATCTCCCGGGGCGCTCAGCAGCATTCTCGGGACAGGCGGAACGTCAACAGGACTGAACAATCGAGGTGTGGTTTTGACCGGAGAGACCACACGGATTGCGGGGGACCAGATCCGAATCACCGGCTACTCTGGTGGAACAGCATCCGGGACCATAACACCTGCGGCAGCGTTACTGGAGAGTGGTGCACAAGTTCTGGCAAATCACGGCAGCATCACGATCATTGCCGACAACCTGGAAATAGCCGCGGACTCCTCTGTTGATTCTGGTACCGACGGCACGGTCAACATTGCCCCGTCAAGCACGGGAAGAAAGATCACTCTCGGTTCGTCGACTCGCAAAGAGACATCCCTCGATTTGAGTCAGGTAACACTCGATTGCATTACCGCGCACAATCTTTTCTTTGGCAATGAATTCGCGGGATCACTGACGATTGTGGGTGACGTAAATCTCAGGCCTTCGCAAAACCTAACCCTCAAGTCTGCAGAAGCGATTCTTGCCGAGACGGGAAACGTCGTCATTGCAGGCGGACAATTAACTCTCCTTCCCGGCTTGAATAAAGCGATTACCGGCAGCGATCAGGTTTCTCTGGGAAGCAAGACTAACCCGGACATAAACATTTCCACCCTCGTTCTTGAAGCGAATTTGTTCAACCCGGATTCAGCCATTGCTGCTGTCTCAGTGACCGGGCGCCTCATCCTGAATGACCCGATCCTGCAACTGAATCATGCGGCTGATCTTGAAGCCGGCGGGACATGGCTGCTGATCCAGAATGATGGGACAGATCCCATCGTAGGCCGTTTTCGGAACATGGATACGTCAGGTGGCATGGTTATTGACAACATTACTTTTCGGGTTTCTATGAACGGGGGAGACGGCAATGATGTCACGCTGACCCGTGAGAGTAATAACGCCGTCGGAGATGTTTGGGGAACCACTTCTCCGGATGTCTTTGTGGTGGAGCCATCCACTCAATCAGGCTCAGGAACCTTCAAAGTCTCAAAAAGCGTAGCCGGTCAAGTGCCGGTTTATGTCGGCAGCATTTCCCGGGACCTCCCTTTGAATCTGCATGGGATTGCAGGGGATGATGACCTTGTGATCAGGGGAACCACCGCCAATGACTTGTTTGTCGTCAACGGTTCGACCATCCTGCTGAATGGTTTTTCGATCATCATTTCGGGAATCGAGAACGTGATTCTGGCCGGCGACGCTGGCAGTGATCGCTACCAAATCTGCGCAGACCTGCCAACGGGAAATGTTCGTGTTGATGACGTTGCTGGTGATGCCGATACACTTGATTTCTCAACAACGATGCTGAACCCAGTGTCGCTGAGCCTTGCAGAACTCGCTCCACAGAGAGTCAACGAAAATTTGACACTGCAGTTAAACTCTTCCAGCGGGATTGAACATCTGCTGGGAGGTGCAAAAGCAGATGTGCTCTACGGCAACAGTCTGCCCAACACGATCACGGGCAATGATGGAGCAGACCGCATCTTTGGAGGCCTCGGCAATGATCTTCTGATCGGAGGCAATGGAAGCGATCAATGCACGGGAGGAACCGGAGACGACACCTACCTGTTTGCAGCGACAATCACTGCCGAAGCGGACCAGATAACAGAGAACGCGAATGAAGGCGTCGATACGCTGAACTTTGCAGCCCTGACCACAGGCATCATCGTGAATCTTGGATCGACGTCGGTTCAGGCGGTGCATACGAATCGTACGTTAAAGCTGAATTCCGCAGTTACCTTTGAGAACCTCATCGGTGGCACCAGTGCAGACACGCTATTCGGCAACAGTCTGGACAACACCGTGACTGGTGGTGCAGGGGACGACAAACTCATTGGAGCCACTGGCAACGACTTACTGCTCGGTGGCGCCAACAACGATACCTATGTTTTTGTTCCTACGACCGTCCTCGAAGCGGACCAGGTGACAGAGAATGCCAATGAGGGCATCGACACGCTGAACTTTGCGTTTCTGACCACAGACGTCGTGGTGAATCTCGGATCGACATCGATCCAACCGGTGCATACGAATCGCACGTTGAAGCTGAATTCCGCGACTGTGCTTGAGAACATCCTCGGTGGCAGCGGTGCTGACACGCTCTTCGGCAACGATCTGGACAATACTCTGTCTGGCAATGCCGGGAACGACAAGCTTTCTGGTGCAGGTGGCAATGATTTGCTGTACGGTGGGGCCGACAACGACACTTACATGTTTGTTCCGACCACCGTCCTCGAAACCGACACGGTGAGCGAGAATCTGAACATGGGCAGCGATACGCTGAACTTTGGCGATCTGACGACCAGTGTCGTGGTGAACCTGGGATCGACTTCAATTCAGCCCGTGCATACCAATCGCAAGTTGAAGCTGAATTCCGCAGTTGTCTTTGAGAACATCATCGGTGGCAGCGGTGCTGACACGCTGTTCGGAAACACTCTGGAGAATACTCTGACTGGCAATGCCGGAGACGACAAACTCCTTGGTGCAGGCAGCAACGACGTACTGCTCGGCGGGGCCAATAACGACACCTACATGTTTGTTCCGTCCAACGCCGCCGAAGCCGATCAGGTAATAGAGAATGCGAACGAAGGCATCGATTCACTGAACTTCGCGTATCTGACGACCAGCGTCGTGGTGAATCTTGGTACGACCTCGATTCAGACGGTGAATTTGAAGCGAACACTGAAGCTCAATTCTGTCAGTACATTTGAAAATGCTGTGGGCGGCACTGGCAGCGATACGCTGTTCGGGAATGCTCTGGCCAACCGACTGACGGGTGGTTCTGGCGATAACATTCTTGTTGGCCTGGAGGCGGGTGATATTCTGGAAGCGGGCAGTGGCCGCGACATCCTGATCGGTGGCCAGGGACTGGACATTTTAAAGGGCGACGCTGGCGATGATATCCTGATCGCCGGAACCACGACGAGCGATACCTGCTTCTGCAATCTCCACACGCTTCGGACACATTGGATTTCCGGCAACGCGTATGCAGATGCGATCTACAACCTGCGAGCTGGCGTTGGCAATCCGTTGGTTTCATTGAAAGCGAAGATAAATGTGCTGAACGACGCGGGCGAGCGTGACGTTCTGTACGGTGGAACTGGTGCAGACTTTTTCTTCCGAGCCGTCGACGATGTCATTACCGACCTGTTCGCCGGAGAAATCATCGACGTTCTGTAACTGCCCCGGCGAGCGGCTGGGAGTCAGCCCTCCGTGGGAATTGTTGATTGTTGATTTTTGATTGGTGATCGCAAATTGCGGTCTGCGTTCAGTCAAAAATCTGCAATCTGCAATCTGCAATCTGCAATCGCACATACGGCTCGCCAGCCGTTGGGACGTTCGGATTGCGGTTTCAGGTAGTCGCCGAAAGGACTCGGGCAGGTCATAAAGCATGCCCCGAACTTGGCCCAAACTCCTCAACTGGGAGGAGAATCTGTGGAGGTGAAATCTTCTGCCGCGTTTTCAGCGGCGTAGTTTCATACGTCGTTTGGCGGCAGCTTGAAATGTGATGTAACGAAAAGAAGTCTGTCTGCTGGGCAGGATGATCAGCACGGCGACCGCGAGCAGCCGCTCAATCATCAACTGCAGTTTGAATCCGAAGATGAGTCTGCTCCTCAGCCGCGATGGGGCGATGTCATGTCGAGCGACTTCGTTCCGGGAATCCGCCACAGCTCGACAGACGTGGAATGGCCCTGCACATGATTTGCACGTGGCAGCTCTTCACTCATCAGAAAGTGCAGGCAACAGCATCATCCAACACCTGAATCCTGTAAGGCGGTCGCCTTGAAACACATCCAGACGTTGTTTGCGGACTGCTATTGCTCCACTGTGGATGTCCGGTGACGCCATATGCTTGTTGGTCGGCCTGTAAGACCTGTCATTTCTATCGACACTGCCTCTGCCATCGAGGATCGATGGCGAAGGGAGGCTGTCGCTTCAGCCTTCCCGAGATCATGCACAAATCCAGAGAAACCAGAGCCACTAAGTGATAACTTGTTCAGGCCAACTGGCCCCGAGCCTCGTCAACAAAAAAACGACGCGGGGAACCCCACCATGAACATCCCCAAAAACATGCGGACTGTTGCGGACTTTTAGGTCTGATTTCAATAGAGTTCCGGCTGAATCACGTTGGCATGTCATCGAGTGTTATCGCAAACCCGCGTTTTAACTCTACCGATTTACGCGCACCTTAGGCGCATCCGAAATGCAGTTCTTCCGAATTGTTTTTCGGTGTTTGGTCTGGAGAGATTGAAATCAACGAACTGCCGAACTCAACGGACCTGGTCCGCGACGTTTCGGGAGTCGCGTATAGTTCTTGATGACATGTTTAGCCTGCGTGCAAATCACACGGATGATTCGTAATGGATACGTTCATTCAAAGCCGCGTCGCGCAGAACTGCTCCCAATGACATCATTACTCCATGAGTTTTCAGCGGCAGCACTCATTCCGGCAATTGCCGACAGCAGCTCTGACGCAATTTTCCTCAAGGATCTCTCTGGGAAGTATGTTTACGGCAACCCGGCCTTCAGGAAGATTTTCGGTGTCGATCCTACAGAGGCCGTGACTCTTCACGATAGCGACCTCTTCTCCGTTGATGATGCGCAGAGATTTGAGAAGCAGGATCGTGACATCATTCGGACCGGGCAGAGCGAGACGGCGGACTACCACACCGAGGGGCTTGGTGGAAACCGAAGGTATCGAATCACAAAGTCCAGATGCCTGAGTCAGAATGGCCTCCCGTGCGGCCTTCTGGGGGTCGTCAAAGAAATCTCAGCATCACGGCTGACCGAAGAAACGATTGAAAGGATTTCCTCACTTAACAAAGAGACGGGGGTGAACTTCTTCAGGTCTCTGGTCAGGACTCTCAGTGAAATCTGCGGCGTACAGACGGCGTTCATAGGAGAACAGGACAGACAGGCGCAGCAACAGATCAATAGTATCTCGATCTACAGCCACGGACAGATCGCAGCAAACTTCAGCTATGACCTCAGGGATACTCCCTGCGAACGCGTTATGGACGGGTCAATGTGCTTCTACGCATCCGAGGTACAGAAATCCTTTCCCAGAGATTTGTTACTGACACAGATGGGGGTCGAAAGCTATCTGGGCGTTCCACTTTTCGGCAGCAAGGGACAACTGCTGGGGATCATTGCGACGCTTAACGATAAGCCGATGCCGTTTCCTGAAGAGGCCCAGGCGATTCTTTCTATTATCGCCGCACGTGCAGGATCAGAGCTGGAAAGAGCTCACACGGAAGAACTGCTTCGCGTCAGTGAAGAGCGTCACCGAATTATGCTGGATCAGCTTCCCCTTGGAGTTGCCTTGCTCTGTGATAATCTGTTGCTGTATGCCAATCCCATGGCTTGTAGAATTATGGGGATTGCCAGTGTCAAAGATCTGGGGGCAACTTCACCATTCGAGTTAGTTATTGAAGCGGATCGAGAACGAGTTCGCGGGTTGTTTGTGGCGTCCGCCGACCCATCTGAAGAACCACTCCCCGTTTACACGACAAAGATTCGTCGAACGGATGACCAAGTTCTGGATGTTGAGTTTTCAGTGCTGAAAACTCAATACGGTCTTCGAGCCTGCCAGCAGGTAAATTTCTCCGATGTGACAGCGAGCCGTCAGACTGCAGAAGCTCTGCATGAAACACAGGAACGTTTCTCGCTGTTTATGCAGCATTTATCCGGACTCGCATGGATCAAAAATCTCCGCGGAGAATATCTTTTTGCGAATGCGGCTGCGCTGCGAGTCTTTCAGCGTTCTCCGGAGCAACTCTACGGCAAAACAGACACCGAAGTCTTTCCTCCCGAGACCGCACGGCCGTTTGTCCAGAACGATCAAACCGTCATCTCATCCCGGTCTTCTTTGCATACGACAGAGACGTTCCGGCATTCTGATGGTGTCCTTCATTACTCACTGGTCAATAAATTCCCGATCCGGGATTCCAGCGGTGACATCAACCTTGTCGGAGGCCTCGCGACTGACATCACCGAACTGGTTCAGGCCGAGGACACGATCCGAAAGCTGAATGATTTTCACCAGGCGATCATTCAAACTGCGTCCGACGGCATCTGCGTGTACATTGAAACGTCAGACTTTCCATATGTACGGTTTACGGTGTGGAATGACCGTATGACGGAACTTACCGGCTACACGCAGAGTGAGATCAATGAATCTGGCTGGTATGAATCTCTCTATCCGGATGCGGAAGTTCAGGCACTCGCAATCCAGCGAATCCAGGAGATGCAACAACGGAATGATTTACGGGCAGAGGAACGACAGATCACTCGAAAAGATGGTCAGCAGAGAATCCTCACTGTTTCCACATCTCGAATTGAGCTTGAGGATGGTGCTCAGGGGATAGTGGGTTTGATGCAGGATGTCACTGAGCGTCGTCTCGCTGAAGCCAGACTCCGCCAGACA
>CANHVD010000273.1 GCA_947463775.1 Planctomycetaceae bacterium
AACATGCGTCAGGTCAACCACACGAATCGAACCCGCCGCGTAAGCTGCCGCGAATTGAGCCAGAATTTCCGACATGCCAAACACTCCTCAAGGTCCGGGAACGAATACTAATCCTGAGCAAGTCTGCTCTCCAATGCTCGCTGTTCGCACTGAACAGCACTCAGCACTCAGCAATCAGAGAAGCTTTGCGAACGGGTGGAATCGCAAGCGATTGTTCGGATCCACTTTCTTCTTCAATGCGTTGACGGATTCCGCCATGGCTTCCGTCCCAAAGATCAAGGACGACGAGACTGAAGAGTTTGCATCGTCAGGCTGCGAATGCGTCCCGCTAAAGTCGACCGACAGGCCGTCCACCTTGCGCGCGTTGTCAATAACGCGTTTGGTGAGGTCGGCAATCTCCTTTCGCTCCTGAACCGACTTATCCTTCGCGTCGTAGAGGGTGATGAGATCGACAAAGAACTGGTGATGACAATTGCCACTGGGAAGCTTTGCCATCGACAGAGCAGCCCCGCCCAGCGTCCGAATTTCCACGATCGAAAACCTGGCCTCGTCCAACGGAGCTTCAGCAACGATTGAGTCGCAGACAAAGTCCAGGATCGCGTCATCAGGAATCTCACTGGTCCCGACGCAGTGCTGAAGCATGGCAAGCGGATTGCCCTTCATTTCGGCAATGACCGGCCAAAGAGCGGCCGCCGCTTCATACCATGTGGTCCATCGTGACTTCATGACGATCGGAAGTTTCAGGCTGGCTGCGAGATCCTCCAGTGGCTTGACGAAGTCCGCGGTGTTTCCCTGAAATGAATCGTAAAAGATAACAGTCGCGACCAGCGCTTTTGAACCCGTGACGACCAACTCCATTGAAACCGATTCGTTGGGAAGTACATGATCTCTCTGGATACGCAGTGCAGCTCGTGAAAACTTCACCGCCTGTTCTCGTGTTTCGAACGAGACAACCCTTTGCTCCGCGCTCTGGAGAATATTCTCATGCTCCACTCGAATCGTCACATCGACCACAATGCCCAGCGCGCTCCCGGCGCCCAGCATGGCGGTGAAAAGCTCATCCTCAGGAGTGAGCACACGGACTTCGCCCGCTGCCGACACCATGGTCAAGCTGACCACTCGCTGTCCTAACAACCCAAGCCGTCGCGAAAAGTAACCGCTCAGTCCACCGTTGACGATATATCCAACCACACCGACACCCGGACCGGTTCCCACCGGCAAAGCGCCTTGACGGCCCTTGACGGCTTCCACAAGTTCACGAAAGACGACACCTGCCCCCACGGTGACCAGCAGGCCTTCATCGTCACGATGAAACTCGATCGATTTCAGATGCACCAGATCCAAAACGATAGCATCGCTGCTGGCAAACATGGCCGCGTTCGAAGATTCGTGACCTCCACAGACGCATGCAATTGGCGTTTTCGCTGACGAGGATTTGACCAGTTCGGCAATCTCCTGGGCCGATCGCGGACGGTAGATCTGGCGAGAGAGCGTTGTTGCGGGGAGAGCACTGTCCTCATTCGTCTTCAACACTTTGTTACCGCTGAGGCAAAAAGCTCGCTGCGAAAACCACTCGTCCCGCGCTGCGACTCGTTCTATTGCTCCGCCAACATTGCCGCTTCCACTGCCCGCAAGAATTGATCCGCCAGCGACAAGTCCGACACCGCCGACCGCGGCACTCTTAAGTAATGAACGACGGGAAACGTCATTGTTTTCTTCTGACATCACAGGATTCTCTTTGGCGGGGCGACGTTGGGACGCGTTGTTGAGGGAAGGGTTACGGAATTTCTCGTTCGGGGCGCGTCGTTGTGATGTTCATCGTGGTGGTTGCGTCGTTGCACCGATAGCGAGCTGCACGCAGTGGAAATAAAAAGCGGATAACACGACACGCAATGCTGTCCCTGGCGTGCAACGCCCGGTCGCATTAGCAACATGCCGCGATATCCGCTCAGCCTACATCAGACGCTAAGCGTCTCTTTACTTGTCCGTCTTGCTGGCTTCAAAACAGGTCTTGTAGAGAACTCCAGCGATCACAGCCCCGACGACAGGGGCAACCCAGAACAGCCACAACTGCGCCAATGCCCATCCCTGCACAAAGACTGCCGGGCCTGTGGACCTTGCTGGATTGACGGACAGGTTGGTGACAGGGATGCCAATCAAATGGATCAGAGTCAAACCCAGACCAATCGCGATCGGCGCAAATCCCGCTGGTGCTCGTCGATCCGTTGCTCCCAGAATGATCATGAGAAACATAAACGTAAGCACGACTTCGGAAACGAAGCAGGCCATCATCGCGTACTTCCCGGGAGAATGGTCACCGTAACCGTTGGAAGCAAATCCGCCTGCCAGCGAAAAATCCGCCTTTCCAGTGGCGATCAGATACAAAGCTGCAGCACCCGCAATGGCACCCACCACCTGCGAAATCACATACGGCACAAACTCACTGGCTGGAAAACGACCTCCAGCCACCAGTCCTGCTGAAACAGCTGGGTTCAGGTGACAACCTGAAATGTGGCCGATGGCATAAGCCATCGTCAGTACTGTTAATCCGAAGGCCAGGGAAACCCCTACAAACCCAATACCGAGATTCGTCATGGCCGAGCCCATTGGAGCTTCAAACATGGCGGCCAAAACAGCGCTTCCGCAACCTCCGAAGACCAGCCAAAAAGTTCCAATAGCTTCCGCGACACAACGTTTACCAAGTTGCATAATCATACTTCCGAGTTAAGTCTCAACGACAAAAAAGCTGTCCAGAACAAGTAACGTCCACGACGCCTTCACGTTCTGGAGGCAACAAACCGCCGAACCGGTTCAACAGCCGGTTATAAAACGATCTGTTTCGCGGCAACACAAACGAATGACCGCGGTTCTTTCAGGCGCGGGATCCTAGACGAGAGACCGTTTTTGTCAACGGCCTTCAGATCGCCCCGCGCGTGCCAGCACGAACAAGATATCAGATGAGATTCTAATCATTGACGTGTGTCCATAACACGAAGATTATTGAGAACCTGACTAACTCAAACCCTTACCCCGTACTAAAAAATGCCCCTGGGCAACTATCACAGATCCAGGGTCCAACAAAATGGTGACTTGCGAGCAGGGACCTGCATCAGCACGTCGCATTCATCCGCACCTTCTTCTCTTCTTTGGCAGTCTGTTGATCTGACTGAGTTTTTAAGAAGGGGAAAACAACGTTCAGAAAGGTGGCCTTAACGTAGACAGTCTGAAAGCACACAACCGGTTGATGTTGGGCTTAGACAAGGCGTGGGAGGTCAGGAATGTTGGCCTGAACGCGCGCCAGAACCTCGAGGGCAGTGACGAGTGCCCTCGAGATTGCATCTGACTGGTTTCTCTGTTCTAAAGAACAGCCCGCGCAGCATCAGTTGAAGAACTATTCGGCTTCCAGCTCAATGTTCCAGTAAGCTTCGCTGACAAACTTCGACCAGCTTTCGATGCGAACGCCGTGAGGTGCATACAACGGGTTCCACATCGGCCGAGTTGGCTTTTGCAGAAGCGGCATATTTGCCTGCTCGGGCGTTCGATTGGCTTTACGAGTATTGCAGTCGATACAGGCGAGGACGCAATTCGTCCAGCTTGACAATCCGCTGCGAGATCGCGGAACCACGTGGTCGATCGTCAGTTCTTCGCTGCCAGGTCGGCAACCGCAATACTGACACATGTAGCCGTCACGCTTAAACACGTTTCTGCGGCTGAAGGCCACGATTTTGACGGGCAGTCGATCATACCGAGTCAACGTGATGACTTCGGGAACTCGCAGCGTGAGCCACTGAGTTCTAATGACTGGATCTCCGTCAGCAGGACGAAGCTCAGCCCAGTCTTCCCAGCCATAAAGCTGATAGTTGCTCGGATCGACAATCCGAGCGGTCTCGTTCCACACCTTAGTCAAGGCACGAGAAACAGTCGAAACCGCAACCGGTTGCCAGTTACGATTCAAAACCAACGTTGGACGTTCCAGAACAGAACTGGTCATTGCAGTCTCCTGCCTTTCCGAGCCTATCTCTGTCTACTTCATTGGTGCCGTGTTGTACCGATCCATCAGCAAGAAGGCTCAGCCACGCTGATGAAGCATACGCCGACAGCGTCGGACGTGCCAATCACATCGCACATTTTTCATGGATCGAAAACGAGGGCTTTTCAGAGGACAAACCGACTCATTTCAGCGCAACGCGACAGAAATGAACACGGAAAGCCGATCGTTCGGAAAGCACGTGCTCAGCCAACCGCAAAACAACGTTTTCTCGCGCGAACGATTGCCCCATTACCGACACCCAACTTGTAGGCAGCTCTTGCGATCTGGCAATCAGGAATGAGTCAGAGGAATCCTCTTGAGCCGCCCCGTTGTCGGACAGACGTACAGTTTTCGTCGCCATCCGGCCTGAAGAGGTTGGCCCTGCGTGAGGCCGCTGCCATGATAGAGTTGACCGTTTTCCTCGACGGCTTGAAACTCAACAAGTTCCGTCAACTGCGGAAGTACCCTGCGAAAATCGGAGTCGACTCCCAGCCGATCCGCCAACTCAGCCAGAATATGGCTCCAGCGAGCACCAATTCTCGCGCCGAGGAATACAGCAAGTGGACCAAACATCCTTCGGGGACGACACGCCATAGGGGCTGACAGTTTTGCATCGGCGACGACAAGTCGTCCATGCCCACCAAGTCGGCGCGTGCTGACTGTTGCTGTATTTTCGAATAAGTTGGAATGAGGTGCGGGAAGCATCCTTGTTGTCTTTGCGTCAGAGGAACCAAAACCGTTAATCTGCTGCTATGACACTTCCGCGGCATGAAGGTTCAGAAAGCTCTCGTGCCGCAATTGTTAACACAATCAAGCCGTCCGGCGGTTTGATCCCAACGGGCAAGTAGGCGATTTCGTTTAACGGCGAGCCGCCGGCGTAGGCGATTTCACATTTCATTCGCCGACGGCTTGCCGTTAAACGATCATTCCACAAGCACTGTCTTCCCATTTCAGGTCTTTATTCTCACGGAGCTCTTCTCATTCGCAGCGCGATTCCTGATGTCTTTCGAAATGCTCAGCCGGCGACAGACGGTGCCGCAACCGCGCGCACAGAAATTGAGCGGCCCGATTTTCGATCTCCGCTATCTTACGGCCCGCTGGCACTCAGCAGTCGCTATTTGCTCTCGCCTCTCGCTGGCTTCACGACTCTGCCGTTTCGCCGCATCGTGCGTCGCATCGGAGGCATCGGCCTTGCCACGACGGATCTTGTCAACGCTCGCGCGCTGGTCAGTCGTAACGAACGCACGATGCAAATGGTCGAAACGCATCCGGAAGATCGCCCTTTCGCAGTCCAGATTTTTGGCAGCGAAGCACAGGTTATGGCGGATGCCGCTCAGCTACTGGTCGAGCTGGGCGTGGATACGATCGATATCAACATGGGTTGCCCCGTTAATCGCATCGCCGGCGCTGGGGCTGGTGCCGGGATGATGTGTAACACAGACGGCACAATGAAACTGGTGCAGACTGTTGTCGAAGCCGTCAAAATTCCGGTCAGTGTCAAGATGCGACTCGGCTGGGACTCAACCAGCCTGACAGCCCCGCTGTTTGCTCGCGAATTTGAACAGGTGGGAGTCGCCGCTGTGGCCATCCACGGGAGAACTCGCGAACAAGGCTTTGGCGGCACCGTCTCCCTGCCCGGCATTCGAGCCGTCGTGGAAGCGGTTCAGAAGATCCCGATCATCGGCAATGGCGACGTTCGCAATGTTGCAGACGCCGCTCGCATGATTCGCGAAACCGGATGTCACGGCGTCTCAATCGGCCGCGCGGCTTTGGCAAATCCGTGGATCTTCCGGCAACTCAGCGAATGGGAGCAGACCGGCAGCTATTCACCAGCCGGAACATTCGACGAGCGACTCACTTTGATGCTGCAGCAATTCACCTGCCTCGAAGAGCGCCACGGCAGTGAACGAGCCATCGTGCTGTTCCGCAAGATGGCGCACTGGTATCTGAAGGGAATGAGAATTCTGAAACGTCTGCGAGGAGACTTCCAGCAGGTTCGAACGCGGGCAGAAATGGACGCAGCGATCGCGGTCATTCGACAAGCCGGTCCAATCGACGGCAACCGCACGGGCGTACTCACCGACGTCGAAATTCCGGTGCCCAATGGCCCGGTAGACAAATGGTAATGCGAGTCAAACAGGCGATCTGCAAGCAATTGGACAGTGAAGTTACACTGAGGTCGCTGCAAACGTAACGCGGGTTCGAGTAAGATTCTTTTCTGTAGCCGGATTCGTGAGAATTCGGGGCGCCGCTTGGACGGCAATCGAATTCTCACGAATCCTGCGACTCTCTAATGACGCCGTTTTGAGCGAACGACGGCGCCTCAATCAAATGCATGGCACCTTGCAAGTGCATGTCAGCGGTGTCCGATACTATTTTCTTCTGTAGTGCAATTCATACCGGTCGGCATCTGCAAAACCTTACATTGCCGAGGCATTCGCAAGATGTTACTCCTCTTGATTCCGATTATCGTTGGCACTTTTATTTGGCTTGCGTTCGCGGCGTATAAGTCGCTTGTCCGCCGCAATGCAACGGCCACGTGGCTAATGGCTTTCTATCTTCTGTTTGTCGTTGGCGCGGGTACGGGCATCTATTTTGGATTCTTCTTTAGCTACTTCGTGTCGCCAACTCTGCGCGTCTATTCGTTTCCTGTGCCGGCAGCGTTTCTCGTTCTGGAAACATCCAGAGACGGAAAACAGAACTGGGTCGATTTCCTGCCACCAGCACATATCTGCTGTGCCGGATCAAATATCCCCATCTTTGCATCTATCGCGGTTATGCCCTTATGGTTCGCCAGCCTCTTCCGCCGCTTCCCCATTGCATAGCGGACGGCAACAATGGTGCCGTGCACCATCAATCACCATCAACCAAACACAGATTGGCTCGCATCTCAGCCCTGCAGGGCGTGACCAGCAGAACGCAGGCACACCATTTTTCAGGCATTAGGTACGCCTTCGTTTGCCGCAGCGAACTTTTCACACCCTACTGCCAATCGCAGTCTGCAGTAATGCGCGCTGTGCAAGTTTGGAACAATAGCGTGCATTCTGCATAACAATCTGTATCATCCCTCGCGGGCCGGAGTTCAATTGAGCTTCGGGCCACTTAAATATTGTTTGCGGAAGACTAGACGAACGGCACTCTGATCAATTCAGGTGCAGGTCGATCGGTAAGCCGATGTGGAGGACTCTCATTGCGAGGTTCCTCCACATCGGCTTTTTTTATGCCTTTAGGAAAACTTCGAACGGATTCGAAACTCAACCATGCCGGACTCCATTCCACTGATTGACGACATTCAG
>CANHVD010000274.1 GCA_947463775.1 Planctomycetaceae bacterium
ATTAACGATGAACAGACAATTCAGCTTCTGTCTGAGATGAATCTCGATTTGCTGCTGGTCATTGGCTGGAGTCAGATTCTCAGCTCCGCAGCTCTGACCACCGCACGGATCGGAGCCATCGGTGCTCATGCGTCGCTGTTGCCTCACAATCGCGGCAGCGCGCCGATCAACTGGTCGATCATTCGCGGGGAAAAGACGACAGGGAATACTTTGATCTGGCTGGCCGACAATGTTGACGAAGGGCACATCATTGATCAGATCGAATTTCCAATATCTCCTTACGACACCTGCGACACGTTGTATCAAAAAGTGGCTGAGTCCAATCACATTATGATCCAGCGAGTTCTCCCGAAGTTGCTGGCAGGAGAACGTCCCGGAGTACCACAACCGCCATCGGATGAGCCATTGCTGGCTCGCCGACGTCCGGCCGATGGATTGCTGGACTGGCATCAGTCGGCAGTCAACGTCTATAACTTCATCCGCGCGCTGACTCGACCTTATCCCGGTGCATTCAGTTTTCTGGACGGTCGGCGCTGGATTATTCAGTCGGCGGCGTTGCTTCCGGGATCTCTCGAATGCGATGTTCCCGGAACAGTGATTGGATCTGTCGTCAGCCCCGTTGCTGAATCGTGTGGACAAGTCGTCGCGTGCGGATCAGGCTATGTGCTTATCCTGGAAATTGAAGCCGACGATGGCACCATTTTAAAGGGCAGTTCCTTGAGCGATTGCGATTGGACAGGAAAGGTCTGGGCCCATGAGTAACACTCCTGTCCTTGTCATCGCGGCCCATCCCGATGACGAAGTCCTGGGCTGCGGCGGAGCCATCGCGTTGCATCGCGATGCAGGGGATCCGGTCACAGTCGTGATCGCGACGAAGGGACGAACGGCTGAGGACAGCTCCAACGGTCAGCCTCAGTTTTCCTACACCAGTGCGGCGATGAAAGTGCTGGATGTGGCGGACTATCGATTTCTGGGGTTTCCCGATCAGAGGATGGATACGTTTGGACTGACGGACATTATTACTCCGCTGGAAGCCATCGTTCGTGAGATTCGTCCGCGAGTTGTCTACTGCCAATATGGTGGCGACATCAATCACGATCACAATGTTCTCTTCCGCGCGGCACTGGTGGCGTTAAGACCTCAGGAGCCGTACCTGCAGACAGTACTGACATTCGACACCGCGAGCAGCACGGAGTGGGCGTATCCTCGGACGTTTATCCCGGATACGTGGCTGGATATCAGCAAGGGGCTCGAACGAAAGATCGCAGCGATGGCGTGCTACGAGCCTGAGCTGCGACCATTTCCGCATCCGCGTTCCTGTGAGGCATTGCGACACCGAGCGGCGGCGTTTGGCAGCATGTGTTGCATGGAGGCTGCCGAGATCTTCATGACCGTTCGACGGACATTGCGCAATGGTCAAACGCCTCTTTGATATCGTCTTCGCTTCACTGGCACTTGTAATGCTCGCCCCGGTGTTTCTGCTGGCGGCGATTGCTATTCGCGTGACAAGTCCAGGACCGGCTCTTTATCGGGCTCGACGAGCAGGGCGAGGCGGCGCTGAATTTGTGATGCACAAGTTTCGCACAATGCATGTGGTCCAGAAATCCCAGAGTGTAATCACGGGAACTCATGATGCTCGGGTCTTTCCCGTCGGCCGAATTCTGCGAGCTACAAAGATCGACGAGCTGCCTCAATTGTTCAACGTCCTGATGGGCCAGATGTCGATTGTGGGACCTCGTCCTGAGGATCCAGCCATCGTGGCGAAACACTATGGACCGCTGGGCCAGGAAACGTTGCAGGTTCGCCCGGGTCTCGCCAGCTACGGAAGCCTTTACAATTACACCCACGGACATCTGCTGTTGGATGACGCAGAGCCAGAAGCTTCTTACGTGAATCAGTTATTGCCGATCAAGCTGGCACTGGAAGTTGTTTACGTCCGTAACAGGTCACTGACTGCGGACGTCCGCATCATCACCCGGACTATGTTCACCATCATCGGCATTGCTTTCGGAAAGAGCCGCTTTGCCGAGCCGGGTGAAATCGAGGAAGCTCGACGGTTGTTAAACTCGGCTTCCAATCAAGGCATCCGATCTACCATGGCCAGTCAAACCCCAGATCAAGAGCGGGAGATGAATGTGTCAGGCCCCCGATACTGATTCGTTCCACGCCGGTCTCCGCGACACTTCGTACGGTCTGCAGAGTGATGCCTCCGGACGCTTCCAGCAATGTTGTTGGGCAGTGTTCATCACGCAACGCGACGGCCTGACGAAGCTGCGGGGGAGACATATTGTCAAGCAGAACGATTTCAGGTTTCTCCTTCAGGGCATCCAGCAATTGTTCGAGCGTATCAACTTCGATTTCGATCGACGTGTTTCGTCCCGAGTTCACCATATAGCGTCGCGCGTCCGCGACAGCCGATGCGCATGCGGAGTCTCCTCGAGCAGCCAGATGGTTGTCTTTAATCAGAACGCCGTCGTAAAGTCCCATACGATGATTTGTGCCGCCACCGCATCTGACCGCATATTTTTGCAACGCTCGGTAACCCGGCAATGTTTTTCGAGTATCAAGGATGCAGGCCTTCGTGCCGGCGATCGCATCGACGAACTGAGCGGTTCTGGACGCGATGCCGCTGAGATGCGTCATGAAATTCAGGATCGTTCGTTCCCCAGTCAGAAGCGCACGAACTGAGCCGGTCAATGAGGCCAGCACGGTGCCACGATCAATCCGATCTCCATCATTCAATGGAACGAGCGCACTGACATCACTGGAGAGTTCATGGAAGACAATCGGGATCAGAGGCAAGCCGCTGACAACACCCGACTCCCGAGAGACGATTCGGACGGTGGCCTGAAGATCCGCAGGAATTGTGGACAGACAGGTCACGTCCCCCACGTCACGGAGATCTTCGTTGAGGGACATGCGAGCCAACGTGATAGCGGAACTTGTTGAGTCCTGATCAAAGAGCGGGGGCATGCAAATTTTCCGTGGTTTCTTTTCAGACTGCCTTCAATTCCGCAGTCAATTGTACACTCGCAGATGAATCAAATGCAGAGGTTGAGCACATTAAGGTTTCGGTAGAGCTGCAGATTGAGACGTTCGCCAATTGCGTATAGGGGAATGTTCCCATAACATCAGTCAGCAATCGATCGCTATTCCCAATGTTCCTTAGAGTGGATTCACACCATGGTGAATGAAGTCAGAGATCTTACGATGGGCACTCGCAGTTCAATCGGACGCGGTGCACCGATGGGGTACGCACTTTGGGAGTATACCGCGAGCGGCTGGAATCTGCGCAAGAATGCGGCGACACCGGGTGCAATCCCCTCGTCAGCTCCGAAAGCAGCCGGACAATTTGTCGGTCAGATTCGCGCGATCCCTTGTGTGGATGCCCAGTAAGCTCCAGCCAACACCAGACAGTAATCACTTCCACTCAACAAACGATGCGGGTGGAAGAACTGGTTAGTGAGCCTCAATGGCGTCCACTTGCCGCCTGAGTGGCGCCCACTTGCCGACAGTGTTCCGGGCGAAAAAGAAGAACCGCCCCCAGAATTGAGCCCACAACTTAAGCCTTGCAAGCAGATTCCTTTAGCCCGAGGCCGTGGTTCGAAGCAGTAGCCAGCTCGCAACTGACGCAGAAGCTGAAGCTAGTTCGGCATGGAATAGCAGGAATACTCAACCGGAAAAGCGTTTGCAGTCTCGGGGTTTGGACCTTTTTGCGAATTCTTCGTTCACCCCGAGTTCATCAGTCAAATAATGATCACTCCGCTTTGCCCGGCGTTTCATACAGCTTAGTGGTTTGTCCGCGCGAAACCGTTGCCTTATTTCGTCGTGGGGAAAACGCCGTATGTCCCAGCGAGACCATCGGTTTGGTGAATTTAGTTGCAGAGGATGTTCCGACATCTTCGAATGAGTCACGGGCCCCGATCACTGTGAGGCTCTTTGCACCATTCGGAAGGTTGGCAGGATAATCCTTGGTTGGCGAATAGACCAATCGCTTGCTTGTATAGCCAACGTACTCGAGGAACTTGTCAAGCTCCATTACATAAACGCCATTGCCCTTGGCCTCATCGTCCAGTTCGAGTGCAAGTTCGCGAATCTTCATGTAGATCGCCTGTTGAGCACTATCCTGAGTGTTCTCGTCCCCCAGGTTACCTCGAACGAGGAATCGAACCGAAGATGTCAGGTTGTTCGGAATATCCGAAGTGGTCAACTCTGCGCCATCCTTACCGATCAGCTTGCCCAGGTCATTCACGTGTAAAACCACTTCTGCGCCGCTGGTTCTTACGATCTGATTGAACTCTTCGCGATCTGTCCCTGGATTTCCATCGAAGTCCAGCAATCCGACTACAGCGATTTGAATCTTCTGACCGGGCCAGAACAACGGAGAGTAAATTGGATCTCCGGCTGCCGGCGGATCATTACGTTTCTGCTTCACGATTCTGGCTTTGGCCTCATGACTGCCAACCAGTTCCACAACCTCAATCTTCCCTTTAATGTCAGTATCGCCCTGCCGACGACCCACTCCACCATTGTCCTTTGCATAGACAGAGAACGTCATACCAACGAGGACGTTATCAGCGGAACCCACATCAATCGTACATAGCTGAGACTGCTGATCGACGAAGAGCAAACTCCCATCGGGACGTTCGAACTTCAGATCCTCAATCTCCATTTTTGCTTTGCGGAGACTTTTCAGAGCTTTGGTGTTGTTAGTCTTTTCGTCATCGAGCACGAGCATTTCATTTCGGTGCGCGTCCTGAACATTCGAGAAAGTTGTTTCCACCTGCAGCAACTGGGCGGCGATTTCGTCGAACTGTTTGGTTCGCTGAGCCAGTTGCTCACTGTGCATCCGCTCTTTCTCGGTCAGTTCCTGATCTTTCTGAGCCAGCGTTGCCTGAACACCGGCGATGACCTTAGTCTGGCTCGCTACGATGTCTTCGAGTTCTTTAGTTTTTGCGGCGAGTTGCACCTGTCGATCTGCATTTGCGGCAGATTGAATCTCGCGGTCAACAGCATTACTGATCATGGCTCCTTCCAGCGACTTGCCAGAGGAGGAGCCATCAGCCGCCAAAGAATTGATCTGAGCCTGAGATTCAGTGACTGCTCGATTTACGGTATCGTCGGCCGCACCTGTTGCTGTCCGACCTACCAGATCACGAAGCGCCGTGACGTCTCCCTGAACGTTGACGATCGCCCCCTTTGCCTCTGATTCAGCTTTTTTAGCGGAGTCAAACTGACGCTGAAGGTCAGAACTTTGCTGCCATGCGAAATACCATGCAACACCCAGCCCTACCGAAAGCAGAGCGAAGATTGCATGAGAAATCAGGAGACCATTGCCGTCTTTGGATGCCATCTGACTGCCTTACAGGTTCTCAACCACTGACAGGATTCGCAAGCGTTTGCAGCCATGCGATCTCCATCAGACACGATCACTGAAAGAATATCTAACGTTATTCCTGCTCAGACATCAATCCCGGGGAACTGACCAGTTGTTTTCTGGAGTACCCCATAAGATCGAGGAAGCTGGCGAGACTAAGAACGTACACACCGTTGTTCTCAGCCGCCTTTACCAATTCTGCTTGCAGCACATCTGTCTTTTCGTAGATGAGTCGCTGTGCATCATCCGCGGAAGCAGAATCTCCACGCTTGCCCACAACAAGGAACCGAGTGCCCGCCGTAATGCGATCGGGGATTTCCTCGGCTGAAACGATCTCGCCGTCCCGCCCTATCAAATTGGCCTGATCATCAACTTCAAGAACGATGTCGATACCTGCAGAGGAAGTCAGCCGGCGGAATTCTTCTCGGTCACTGGATGGGTTGCCATGGAAGTGCAGAGTTCCCACAACGGCGATCTGCAGCTTCTTGCCCTTCTCATAGAGTGACGAAAATACGGAATCGCCCTTGGAGATCGGGTTATCCGGAGACACTCGATTTGTCGCCGAATCCGGCAATATCCGGGCTTCAGCCAGGTGATCACCCAGTAGGGCGATAATCTCTATTTTACCACGTCGTTCGCGAGGATTCAGGACACGACCTTCAGCCTTCCCGGCAGGGTCGCGAGCGTAAACAGAGAATTCCGTTCCGAGACGAAGTTCATCTTTCGTGCCAAGATTCACGTAGCAGGTTCCGGCGGCCGCATCGACCAACGTGATTGAGCCATCGATTCGTTCAAAGGCTGATCCTTCCAGCTTCATCTTATCACGGCGAAGAGCGATCAGGGACTGCCGTTGCTGCGTCAGTTCTTTCTCGACCCGTTCGATTTCACGAGCATTATCCTTGACCAGCTGATCGTAGTCAGCCTGTTTTTGACGCAACCGGGCCTTCTCTGTGTCGATTTTTCCTTCTTCCTCCGAGAGACGCACCCCATGGGCGGCTTCTTTCTTCCGCAACTCTTCTTCCTTGTCACGAAGCGAGGTTTTCATAGCCTGCAAAGCCTGCTCGTGCTGAGCCACCTTCTGATTAAGCTCGGCCAGCTTATCGTAGGTTTGACGGAGACGGTCGGTGGCTGACTGAGATGCGGCGTCGCGGGCATTCGCGTTGGCCACCATGGCTGGTTCCAGTGCAGCAGCCGCTGAAGAAGCGTCGGCAGCCCGTTTGGCGATTTCCGCTTTGGTGCCTTCAATCACTTCATCAGTCGCGCCCGGGTGCCCAACCAGATTTTTCAGCTGCTCCACTTCAGCTTCATGGGTTTTGATCGCCGCTTCCTGCGTATTCACAGAATCTGTGACTTCCGCGATCTGTCGAGCAAGCTGAGTGTTGAAGTCGTGGGAAAAGTACCAGGCAACTCCAAACCCGAGGGAAAGGAGCACAAAAATCGAGAGCGAAATCACCAGACTGTTGCTGTCTTTCGATGCCATTGAGTTGCCTCTGGCCGACGATACTCGCCGGAACTTTTTCAGGTGATATTGCCGTTAAACGGCGTGTGAAGACAGGACAGGCCCGAAATTCAGGGACTAAACAGGGAATACGGAGTCCGGGAATCTTCCAATGAAGATACCGACTGTGATTTTCGAGTCAAGAATTACTTACACGGGACCCTGCGTTCGCGGAGTGATCAGTCCGAACGGAACACAGGAACCATCTTCATTGATGACCATGCAAGACATAATTGATAAGTGAATCCCCTGAATGGTCTATTTCGAATCGAGGAACTAAGCGAGTTGCGAATTCCCGCAAGAGATCGGAATGATCACATCGTGCGTAGTTCACCGGCAATGACTGCGGGTCCGTTTAATTCGATTTTGCGGCTTCGAAACGGCGGAATACTCAGCCATGCCTGCACGGATCCGATCCGTGTCGAACCGCCGCAGACAGGATCGCGCCGCG